>NZ_CAWNJO010000063.1:0-28439 GCF_963874835.1 Vibrio sp. V12_P9A6T4
AAAGTGATAAGTTTCATCATAAAAATGAGCCCCCGATAGGAGGCTCATTTTATTTTGAGATTGCAGAGGTAGTGCTGGGTAATATCTTAACACTCAGTCGTTTGTCTGCTTGTAAATATTGATTAGCAACATGACGCAGATCATTCGTACTCACCTGATTGATGGCGTGACGAACCTCCTGCCAACGACTATAGCGATGCGGATAAGTTTGAGCTAGCGATGCGATATCAAGCCAAAATACATTCTTTTCTGGCAGGCTATCTAACCATTGTAGAAGCGGTTGTTTCGCTCGTTGCAACATATCAGCATCAATGCCATGATCAGCTTTCACTCGAGACAATACCGCATCGAAACTCTCTTCCACTAATTTAAGTTGCGTTGTGTCTGTCACACTGAACAGCCCCAAATAACCAAATCCTGTGGGAAGGAAATCATTGCTGCTAAATGGGTAAGGTGAGTAACTCGCGCCAGCCTTTTCTCTCACTTCTTCCGTCAACAAAATACTGAGAACCTCTTCAAGCAGCATCAGTTTTGCGTAGTGTTCGGCATTCACCTTATCAGTCGTTGGCCACAGCCAAGCCAGTGCCGCGGCATTGGCTGAACCTTGATGCTCAACAATATGTGAAGCAGGCAATGATGGAAACTCAACGCGCTCAACTTGCAGCTCTTTTTCTGGATGACGCGGCAAAGCGCCCAGTGTTTTAGCAACCGATTGAATCGTTTTCTCTTCGTCAAGATCACCCACAATGGCAATTTCTAAAAGGCCTTTATCTACCGCCGAGGCAAACACTGGGGCTAATTCTGAAAAATGACGCTTTAACAGTTCCTCGTCATGGCTACGAAATCGTGGGTCGTCAGGGTGCAATAATTCAGGTAATACCGTCCAAAATGCCTCTTCTGGCGTCGTGTTCTGGCTGTTACTCGCTGCCAGTACTCGTTGACGAAATTGGTTCATCCCCTCTTCTCGCCAGCCCGGGCTCGTTAAAAATGCCGTTTGCAGTGCTAACTGTTGGTCAAGCGACGCTTGATTGGTGAAATCCTGACTCGCAAAACCAAGCGTTCCAACATTGAACCCCGTCGTCACATTGGCAGCAGAAAAGAGATGAATTAACTGCTGAAACGAATGCTGCTCTAACCCACCAGCAACAAAGCCATCATTAAACAGTGCCTGAATGCCTTCTTTTCTAGGTAACGGATATTCACCAAAACCTAATGAAAGATTGAGGTAGATGACGTTTTTCTCTAACTCGGTTGGCTTGATGTTGAGCTTAACGCCATTGGCAAATTTCAACATCCGAATCCCCGTTTCGGGATCTCGCTTGTCGTGAACGAGCGTGCCCGCCTCACCAAATTCACGGTAGGCAAATGCCTCGACCGATGATATTTGATAAGGCTCTACTGGCTGTTTTTGGCTTTGTTCATATACATCGAGTAGCGCTTGATTAATTTTCTCAACCTTGTATGGCCCAGAAAGATAAATCCACGGCTTACCTTGCCAACGTTCTGTAAGCAGGTCGTGCAATCGAGCTGCGGTGATTTGAGGTTGATAAGCTTCAAAAAGAGCAAGCGCGAACGTCGGTTCAATCGGGACAAATTGCTGAGCATCACTTGTCACTAGGCCTTGCGCAATCGAAAAACTATGCAAGGTATCGCTACTTGCTGCTCTTTGCTGATAATCAGCATGTATTGCCTTGATCGCTTGATCAATTTCGCCCTGATTAAAACCGTATCGAATCGCTTGTCGCACCGTCTGTTCAAGTAATGTCAGCCCATGCCGCCACTGCTCGGGCAAGGTTACCAGTGACAATTCCATCCGTGATGCGATACCGAAATCTTGTTCAATATTAACAAAAGCATTCGTTATCCCCTCTTGGTCTATCAGATGGGGAAGTAAGCGTTGGTAGAGTAAGTTCGACAATATTGATTCAAGGATCATTTCATGGCGACTTTCAACGCTATCAGCTTGTCGCTCTTGTGGTGCAATCACACCAAGCGAAATTTGGGTCGGCAAACGAGCATCAAAGAAAGCATCAGCTTGCAAGTGTGTCCTTACTGCAGGCAACATCAAATGGTCAGCCCGTAGCGGTACTGCATCCCGGTGAGGTACCCAGTTAGAAAAAAGTCGTTTGATCTGCTCTTCGGCCTGAGCAACATCAAGGTCTCCCACCACAATGATCGTGGTACGTTCTGGCGTATAAAAACGTTGATAGAGTGAACGTAACTGCTCTGAACTAGCATGTTTTACTACATCGAGATCACCAATTGGCAAACGTTTTGACAAAGGGCTCCTCGGATATAAGAAACTAAGTTGTTGACGATAATTCTCAACATCAGCGGAATTTCTCTCTTTCCATTCCGCCACAACAACCGGTTTTTCTTGCTCCAACGCCTTTGGCTCAAGCTTAAGGCGATCCGCAATCTCTCTCATAAGCCACAAACCAGTTGCTACTTTTTGTGAGTCTCCTTGAGCAATATTGAACTCATACACGGTTTGATTGAATTGAGTCACCGCATTGGTATCGGATCCAAAACTTAATCCTAAACGTTCAAGTTGGCGAATCATCTCCCCTTCGGCTACAGAGTCCGAACCTTTAAACGCCATGTGTTCTAAAAGATGCATCAAGCCTTGTTCTTGCTCTGACTCGACTAAAGAACCACCCGCAATGCGCATACGCATAATGACAGCATGAGCAGGTGTGGTGTTATCGACTAATTGGTACCTTAAGCCGTTTTCAAGCTGACCTTCGTGAATGCGATGACTTTTAGGTAACTCCGTCGATAGCGAACTGGCCGATATGACAAGCAGCAATAATAAGCTCAATGGGTGAAAAAATAGAATATTACGCAAATTAAGATTCTCAGTATGTATGGAACGACACTCATTCGAATTGAGCGCTTATTATCACCCATTTATTGAATTTATAAATACATCAAGACAATTCCATACAAAACAGTACAATATTTTCAACATCATGCAATGGTGATCAAACGCGTATCACGCCCACTTGAATATCAGCTTGGCTGGCTTATATTGCTCTACAAAAACTTGGTGCAATAACGTAGCCAAATCACAAGAAAACACAGTATCATCACCCCTTATTCCACATACTTCGTGGAGATCATAAACGGAATAATTATGGAAAATATCGTCGAAAAACTACTCTATTCAGCACGCTGGATTATGGCCCCTATCTATTTGGGGTTAAGTTTAGTGCTGCTGGCATTAGGCATTAAATTTTTCCAAGAAGTGTTTCATCTGCTACCTAACATCTTGAGCACCGATGAAGTCAGCCTGATTTTAGTGACACTTTCTTTGATTGATATTTCATTGGTTGGTGGGTTGATTGTGATGGTAATGTTTTCAGGCTATGAGAATTTTGTCTCTAAAATTGATATCGCCGAAGAGGATGATAAGCTCGGCTGGCTCGGAAAATTAGACACAGGATCGTTGAAAAATAAGGTTTCGGCATCGATTGTCGCCATCTCCTCAATTCATTTGCTGAAAGTCTTCATGAACACTGAAAATATCGACAGTGAAAAAATCAAGTGGTACTTACTGCTGCACATTACCTTTGTCTTATCGGCCTTTGCGATGGGTTATTTAGATAAAATCACCAAAAAATAGCCGCAAGCCCTGTATTCACAGGGCTATTCGTTAACACTATCGATGCCAATGGTAAATAGACTGAGCTTATTTTGAACGATTGACCAACAGTAACAGCAAGAAATAGCTCCCACCGAGAATCGCCACGAGCGTGCCAGCCGCAATTTGCATCGGATAAACGATCACCTGTCCGAGCCAATCCGCCCACAACATTAATGATGCACCGACTAAACTTGCCACCAGCAGTTGGGTTTTACTTTGCTGTGCGCCTAGCATCATCGCCATGTGCGGCGCGATCAAACCCACAAACGACACTGGCCCCATCGTCGCCGTCACCAGCGCACATAACAGCGCCACAATGGTCAATAAAATCAAACTGGTGCTTTGCGCATTAACGCCGCGCGCACTGGCAAAACGACGACCAATGGAGATTAAAGTTAGCCAACGCGACAGCGCGATGGTGGCCGCGGCCAGCAACAGCACCAAAACGGTCAGCAACAGCGCTTGCTCAGGCGTAACGCGATAGGTTGAGCCTGCTAACCACTGTAAAATTCGATAACTGTCTTCTGACCCTTTAGCCAAGCAAAATTGCACTAAGGATTCAAGTAATGCGGTGATGGCTATCCCGGTTAAAATCAAACTCGACGCGGCGTATTGATGGCGCTTACCCAGCACAACTAATGCCGCCAACACCAGCAAACTACCCAACAACGCTGTCACCCAATGAGCGGCTAACAAGCTTTGACCTAAAAAGAGATTGGCAAACACCAACGCAAACGTCGCCCCTGACGAGACCCCTAAAATATCTGGGCTGGCTAACGGGTTGTATATCAAACGTTGCAAAATGCTACCTGCTAGGGCAAGACCAATACCGGCACACAATGCGGTGAGCATGCGCGGCCAGCGTAATGACCACTGATAGCTGCTTGGCAGCGCCAATTGCCAACTGAGTTCGTTCATTTGAAACAACGTATGCAACCCAAGTGCTGCTAGCATCATTAGCAACAACCCCAATAGTGCGACACGGCTTAATGATGCGCGCGACTGAGGCAGTGAGATAGTCAAAGTATCTTGCGCCTTGAGCTGACGGCGACTAAACCAGATCAATGCGGGCGCGCCAATCGCCGCGGCTGTGATACCGCTGGCGATGACTTGCGTAGTCCATAGGCTCAACCACATTGCGAGCATATCGGTTAATAAAAGCAGTAACGCGCCAAGCAGTAAGCTCGAATAGAGCTCTTGCTTGGGCGTTCTTGCTCCCATAGCTCGGGCGATGTTTGGCGTGAGTAGCCCGATAAAACTGATGACGCCCACCGCTGTAATCGAGGCTGAAACCAACCAAATCCCGAGCACCATTAAGATTAAAAATGCAGGAATGACAGGCAGACCACGAGCCGCAGCACCTTGATGACCTAAACGCAATAACGTCAGAACCCTTGGTGCAAACAGTAAAATCAATAAGGAGACCGATAACCGCGGCAGCAACCACTGCACCCAATCCCAGCCATTTTGCGCCAGATCGCCCGCGCCCCACATGAAGACGTTTTTGGCGTATTGTTCATTGAGTAGAATCAGTGCCGTCGCAATCGCGCCAAGTAGCAGGTTCACCACCATGCCTGCCACAATTAACGGCAAGCCCGTCATGTTACGCACACCAGCAATCACCACGATCAACGCAAATGCGAGCAAAGCACCACTCATTGCCGCCAACGCGCTGTAACTGGCAACTAGGCTTGGAAAACCAATGTTGAGAATAATCAGCGCCAGCCAAGCTCCAGATGAGGTGCCCAGCGTCAATGGTGAAGTGAGGTTATTCTGCGTCAGTTGTTGCATCACACTGCCGACCAAACCTAACATCGCGCCCACCAGCAACGTCATCACCAAACGGGGCAATTGACCATATAGGAAATTGAACTCAGCAAAAGAGCTCGCTTCACGTTGCGCCCACAACAGTTGCCATTGCGTGACTAGATCAACGCCATTGCCAATTTGCACACTGAGCATCGCCACAAGCAGCAGCGCACTACTCAGTGCGAGAAACACTTTTCCGTTCATGACTTAGGCGCAACCTCAAGCAAACTGCATGTCAGCGCTTCTGCAATGTATTGTAGTGACATCGCGCCGCCGTAGTTCCAGACACTCTCAACCGAGTTCACTCGCGCTTGACGCACAAACGGCATCGCTTGCCAAAGCATTGATTTTTCTAGCTGTGCTTGCTGGGCAAATGGCAAGAAATAGAGCACATAACCTTGCTCAACATACTGCAGATCCGTTAACCGATGTTGCACAATCCCCCACTCTTTGGCGGGCTGAGGCAGCGCTTCATGCAAGCCCAATTGCTTCAACACATAATGAGTGGTGGAGTTTTCACCGTAAAGGAACACCGAGGTTGGATTAGCAAAACGCATCGCCACCACTGCGGGTGTTTGATGAGAAAATGCGATGTCAATTTGTGCTCTTAACTGCGCAAAACGTTCCGTCATTGTGGTCAGTTTTTGCTCGGCGAGCGCTTGCTTGTCAAAGAGCTGCGCTAATTGGCGAAAATGGTCAATCGCGACTGCGCCACTGTCATCACTGGCTTGAAAATTAGAGAAATAGAGCACCGGAGCAATGCGCTCTAACGGTGTGATTAAATCTTGCTGCGGCGCAGCGGCGAGAATGAGATCTGGTTTTAGTGCAGCAATTTTTTCCAAATTGGGTTCAACGCGCGTGCCGATATCTTCTACCCCTTTCGGCACTTGCGGTTTGACAACCCAATCTTGATAACTGGCAAGCTCTGGCGCGCCAACGGGTGTGATACCCAGTTCAATCACTTGCTCAAGTAAATCCCAATTGAGCACCACCACACGTTGTGGCCGCTGCTGTAGAGTTTGCTCTCCGCGGCTGTCGTGTACGGTCAATGGCGCGCTAAAAGCGACACTCGAAAAAACAGAGAGTAAGCCAGCAACCAGCCAGCGCTTTACAAGGTTTAAGCACATACAATCGCGACCTTATGCGTGTGAGAATCTGAATTGGACATTGGGTGATCCAGCAGTTGGATCGGCGTTTGATAAAGCGCCGATAAACGTGCTTCATCGGCCAATAAAGAGGCATCGCCTTCAAATGCAACCTTGCCCTGCTTGAGCGCGACAATGTGGGTCGCGTAACGTAGCGCAAGGTTCAGATCATGCAAAATGACGATAATTCCACAGCCTTGTGTCTGGTTTAATTGCGCAAGCAGAGCCATTAACTGATATTGGTGCTGCACATCTAACGCTGAGGTTGGCTCATCTAAAATCAGCACCGGAGACTGCTGCGCCAACAGCATCGCCACCCAAGCGCGTTGCCTTTCACCGCCAGACAATTCATCTGCCAAGGTATAGGCAAATTCAGTGACGCCGGTTTGGGCGATCGCTTGATCGATGATCACTTCATCCTGATTTTGCCAGCGACCAAAAGGACCACGCCACGGAAAACGCCCAAGGCGCACTAACTCTCGTACCGTTAACCCCGCTGAAGTTGGCAATTTTTGTGGTAAAAACGCCACCGCTTTAGCCAGCGCTCTGGCGCTGAGCTCGGCAATCGGCTGCTGGTTAAGTAACACGTCGCCACGGTCAGGTGCTTGCTGACCAGAAATCAAACTCACCAGCGTGGATTTACCAGAGCCATTATGGCCGAGTACCACAGTTAACTCTGTGGTGGGAATATTCAGTGATTCAATCGATAAAATGCTTCGTCCACCGCGTACCACTTGAACATTTGATAAGGTAAACATCACTCTCCCCCAAAAATCGAACCACCTAAAACACACATCCCCGCCGGCGCGGGAATGTTCAAAAACCGTCAAACTCACCTTCAGCGAAGGTGAGTTCATGCTGACTTACCAGCGGTAATTCACGCTTGCCACCATACGGCGTGATTCGCCGTAATAGCAGGTTCCGAAATCACAACCAGCAAGGGACTCGTCATCCAAAATATTATTGAGGTTAACCTGCACATCCCACTGTGTATTGATGGCGTAGCTTGCCATTGCATCCCACAGCATATAAGCAGGCACCTTTTTATCGAGCGAGGCATCCACAGACGTTCCGGTATAACGCACGCCAGAGCCCAACGTCAGCCCCTCAATTCCAAGGCCTGCAAAATCATAGCTCGCCCAACCTGTCGCTAAGTGGCGCGGAATCATCGACTTGCGCTTCTGGCTCGTTCCTTCACCCGTATGAGCATCGAGATAGGTGTAGCTGGCATTCAGCATCAGATTCTCTGTCACAGCCATGCGAGCTTCCACTTCGAACCCTTGCGTATTGGTTTTTGTGCCCGATTGACTGGTGGTTAACGCGCCATTGCTGCCGACGGTAGAGGCGGTTGCGTTTTTCTGATCGATATCAAACCACGCCAGATTGACATAGCCATCGAGCCAGCTTGGCATGTATTTCACACCCACCTCGGTTTGGTTGCTCTCAACGGGTTTGTAGAGTTTGTTGGTGGTGAAATCTAAGCTGCTGATCACATAGAAAGATTCTGAGTAGCTCACATAAGGTGACAAACCGTTATCGGCTAAATAGATCAAACCGCTGTTTAATGACAGTTGGCCATCATCAAGCTCATCTTTATTCAAACCTTTGCTTTCAACATCAATTTTGTCGTAGCGGCCACCTAAATTCAGCACCCATTTCTGTTGCCACTTCGTTTGATATTGCGCGTACACACCCAGTTGCTGTTTGACAATCTCATTGTCATACAAGCTGCTTGAAAGATCTGGCACATTGCCGTAGGTCGGATTAAGGCTGTTGATCACGCCCACCTGTGAACCAGTGCCATTACCCAGCCATTTATTTTGGTGATACTGAATGTCAAACCCGGTCAGTAAGCGGTGCTCAAATTGGCTACTTTGCCACTGTGCTTGGGCGTTGTTATCTAAGGTTACGCTGTGTGCATCACCATCATTGATCAAGGTATAACGTGCCAATGTGTATGGGTCGCTGTCTTGCCAAGCATTTTGATAGGCCGAAGAGCTTCGTAGGTACAGATCAACATAGGCGTAGTTGAAGTTTTGCTTGAGGCTCCAAGTGTCGTTCAGTTGATGAGAGAGTTGGTAGCCGAACGACAGTTGTGTTTTATCGAAATCATCGTGATCCGGCTCGCCAAAGTTGCGGTTAGGCGCAATCGTCTCACCATTGGGCAGCGCCACTAATGTGCCATCGCTTGGGAAGAAACCGTTTTGTGGCACGCCGTTATCTTTCAAGAAAGAGGCCATCAGCGTTAGCGTAGTTTGATCTGATAAATCGATAGCGTAGCTTGGCGCAACATAAACGCGCTGGCTCTCAATGCCATCCAGTTCACCCTCTTTTTGATTAACCATCGCCACGAGGCGGTAGCGCTGGCTGCCATCTTGGTTGGCCCAATCGGCAATATCGACACCCAACTGCTGGTAATTTTTATTCCCCACCGACAGAGATACGGAATGCTGCGCGCCATCAGTCGGCTTTTTCTGCACCACGTTGGCAATACCGCCCGGCATGGACTCACCATACAGCACCGAAGACGGGCCTTTCACCAATTCAACTCGCTCTAAACCAAAGGGTTCAACCGTCCAAGCAAAGAAACCTTCTTTATAAAGACGGTTACCATCGAGATAGACACTCGGTTCAAAACCACGCACAAACATCCATTCGGCGTCGTTATCCGCGCCATAAGGTGAGGTGTATCCCGGCGTATAGCGCAATGCTTCATCCAGTTTTTGTACGTTATGCTGGTCCAGTTCATCACGTTCAATGACAGTGACCGACTTTGCAGTTTCTTGTGTCGGGGTATCAACTTTCAATGCCGATGCCGTTACCACGATCGTGTCTAAAACTGGTGGCGGTGTTTGCTCAGCTTGTGCCGTAGCCGAAACCATGAACAGACAAGGTAATGCGCTGATTTTTAATATGTTGTGAATTGCTGTCCCCAGCAAGCTTGGGCGAATGAGATCCATTAAAGGATACCTCCTGCTTTAATTAGTTTGAGAAACGTTTTTATTATCATTATTATTGCCCGTCATTTTACTGATAAATTCAATATTTAACAGATAAAAATAAGAATGAATCTCACTCGCACATCACCATAAGTTGATCACCTATGTTTCAATGGTTTGAAAATCTCACGACGGCGTTTCCTAAAGAAGAGCCGCAACAACCGCCTAACTCCTTATTAGCCTTCTGCCGTCATTACACGCGGGGTTTTGAAGTACCGTTATTGGTCATGTCACTGCTCAGTGCTTGTGTGGCGATTGCCGAAGTCACCCTCATTCGCTATATGGGTGAATTGGTTGATATGCTTGGCAGCCAACAACGTGCCACATTCTGGGCTGATCAGAGTGACCGCTTGTGGGTAATGGCCGCGCTGGTGGTGGTCATTATGCCGCTGCTGGCTTTCTTCCACTCCATGATCATGCACCAAACGCTACTGGGTAATTACCCGATGTCGATACGTTGGATGATCCACCGCTACTTACTCAAACAGAGCGTCAGTTTTTTCCAACGCGATTTCGCGGGGCGAATTGCCACCAAAGTGATGCAAAGCTCCCTCGCCGTGCGAGAAACAGTGATGAAACTGGTCGATGTACTGGTTTACATCGCGGTCTACTTCGTCTCGATGATTTGGATGATGGGCGAATCTGACCGCATCTTGATGATCCCGATTCTGATTTGGCTCGTGGCCTACATCATCATTCAATTGTATTTCATTCCCAAGATGAAAAAAGTAGCGACCGATCAAGCCGATGCTCGCTCAACGATGACGGGCAGCATAGTCGACAGTTACACCAACATTGCCACCGTGAAACTGTTTTCCCATTCACAGCGAGAAATGCAGTACGCCAAAAGCAGCATGAAACGGTTTTTGAACACCGTGTACCAACAGATGCGCATGGTGACGTGCCTGTTGTGGAGTGTTGACGCCATCAACTATTTACTGCTGTTTTCTATCGCCGCTTTATCAATCAATTTGTGGCTCGATGCCTCAGTGACTGTCGGTGTCATTGCGATTGCGATTAGCATTGCGCTGCGCGTACAAGGCATGTCGAAATGGATCATGTGGGAAGTGAGTGCACTATTTGAAAATATCGGTACTGTGGTGGATGGAATGAATACCTTGTCGCAACCAGTAACCATAACGGATGTAGCCAATGCGCCGCCACTGCAAGTAACGCAAGGGCAAATCAGCTTCCATAACGTTCACTTTCACTATGGACAAGAGAACACTGTGTTTGAGGCTCTTAACTTTGAGTTAAAAGCGGGCGAAAAAGTGGGGTTAGTGGGTCGTTCGGGCGCGGGTAAATCCACACTGGTTAACTTACTGCTGCGATTTTACGATTTGAATGGCGGCAAAATCTGCATTGATGGGCAAGATATTTCGCAGGTTAGCCAAGATTCATTGCGCCAACACATTGGTATGATCACGCAAGATACTTCTCTGTTGCACCGCTCAATCCGCGACAACATTCTCTATGGCAACCCAGATGCCGGGGAAGAGGCGCTGATAGAAGCAAGCCGTCAAGCGCATGCTCATGATTTTATCGCGCAGTTGCAGGATGAGAATGGCAACCTCGGCTACGATGTTCAAGTGGGAGAACGCGGTGTCAAACTCTCTGGCGGCCAACGCCAACGCATTGCGATTGCCAGAGTGCTATTAAAAAATGCACCGATTCTGATCATGGATGAAGCCACCTCGGCCCTAGATTCAGAAGTGGAAGCGGCTATTCAAGAAAATTTTGAAACGCTGATGGAAAACAAAACCGTGATCGCCATTGCGCACCGTTTATCAACCATTGCTGCCATGGATCGCTTAATTGTGCTGGATGAAGGACGAATCATTGAACAAGGCTCACACCAAGAGTTGCTGCAACAACAAGGCGTTTATGCTCAGCTATGGGCGCATCAAACGGGTGGTTTTATAGGCGAACTTGCGTAGTGGATGCTCTTTAGGCCAAATAAAAGGCCTTTAGACACATCCAACAGAGAAAGAAGATGTGCTAAAGGCCGCGCTATTTCACCCAATACCCTCACTTTCGAGTTTAGGTATTTTGCATACCATACATAGGGGGGGTGAGTTAGCTTAAATCGACATCTTTGCAGCCAAAAAAGTAGGTCGCGAGAAAACCAACAGTGTAGGAAATTAAAAGACCGCCAACAAATACCATCATCCCAGCAAAAATTCCTTGCTCGGAAGTCATCAATGGAATGGCGACAATGCCTGACGGGCCAAACACCGTATTTAATCCTACTGGCAAACCAAGGTAAGAAACTAAGCCGACAAAGAAACCGCCCGCCGCCCCACCAATGCAAGCGGTGACAAACGGTTTAACCCGCGGCAAGGTCACGCCATAAATCAGTGGTTCGCCAATCCCCAAAATACCGGGAATGATCGCCCCTTTCACTTGCGTGCGCAGCAACGCATCTTTATTCGCTTTGAAATAGAGTGCCAGTGACGCACCCACTTGGCCGCCGCCCGCCATCGCCAAAATAGGAAACAGAGAGTTAAAACCTTGTACATCCATCAGCGCAAAATAGACTGGCACAAATCCTTGGTGAATACCAAACACCACCGAAATTAAGAACAAACCCGACAGTAACGCCGCGCCCAACGGGTTATCATTGAGGTTCAAAAACAACCATGACATGCCTTTAAACAGCTCACCACCAATCGGCATGATCACCAAGAAAGTCACCGCGCCCATAATGAGTAACGTCACCACAGAGGTTAAGATCATATCCAAATCATCAGGCATGTATTGGCGCACTTTACGTTCTACTTGCGCGCCCAAAATAGAGGCCAATAGTACCCCGATGATGTTGCCGCGTGGGTCAATGGCGAAGCCAAAGAATTCACTCATACCCGAGTAGATACCCGTTGTCGCCTCTGGGTTATACCCCAGCACAAACAGCGAAGCTAAAATGGCACCATTAACACCCGAGCCACCGAAGGCTTGCTGCGCGTTATAACCAATTAAAATACTCAAGAAAGCAAATAGCCCTTTACCAAACACTTTCATATAAGTAATGAGATCGAGCATAAACTGGCTAGGCGATTGATCGATAACGAACATTTGCTCCAGCAAAGTGGCAAAACCAAGCAACAAACCCGCAGCAATGAAACCGGGGATCAGCGGCGTAAAAATGGTCGCAAATTTGCTTAAAAAACGTTGTACGCCGCTGGTCTGTTTACTCTTCATCTGCTTTTTCTGCTCAGCAGCAATCGCGGATAGATCGGCAGTTACGGCCACATCCGTCTCAGCACAGTCACCGTTGGCGATCATCTCATTCATCATATCGGCCGCCGTTTGCGCTTTGCCCGGGCCTAAAATGATCTGCAGTTGTTGGTCACTCTCCACCACGCCCATTACGCCGGGAAGGGTTTTCAGCAGAGCCTGATCGGCCAATGCCGTATTATTTAATGTTAAACGTAAGCGCGTCATGCAGTTACCACACTTACCGATATTGCCACTACCACCGACTGCACTAAGCAGCTTGGCGATCATATTTGAGGTTATTTTTGCCATTGGGACATCCTTGGATAGATCCAGTCGGGTTATTGATCATTCAGTGCCGCGCGAATAAAACCATTATGCTTGGCCAGTTTTTGCGTCGCTTGCTCGGCGCTTAGCCCCGCAAGAATCATTACAATGGCGGTTTTACAGTGACGATGGCAGGCGCTCAGTGCTTGTTCTGCTTCCTCTTTGCTGCAACCTGTCGCTTCGACCACGATGTTATTTTGGCGCTGAATCAACTTAGCGTTGGTCGCCTCGACATCGACCATGAGGTTGCCAAACACTTTACCGCAACGAATCATCGCGCCGCTGGTTAACATGTTAAGCACCAGTTTTTGCGCCGTGCCCGCTTTCATACGTGAAGAGCCCGTGACTACTTCCGCGCCCACCACAGGCACAATGGCAATGTCAGCCGCGTGCTGCATCGCGCAATCTGGGTTGCACACTACCGCCACAACCGTTGCACCCAGTGATTTAGCGTAAGCCATGCCGCCTAGCGCATAGGGTGTGCGACCACTGGCGGCGATACCCACCACCACATCGTTGCGGGTCAAATTAATATTTTTCAGATCGCTTTGCCCAAGCTCAACATTGTCTTCGGCATTTTCAACCGCTTTAAGAATCGCTGGGTGTCCGCCCGCAATAAGCCCAACCACTTGTTTAGGGTCAGAGCCGTAGGTGGGTGGGCACTCGCTAGCATCTAAAATCCCCAAGCGACCGGAGGTTCCCGCTCCCATGTAGATCAAACGTCCACCCGCTTGAAATGCCAAGGTAATGGCATCCACCGCTTGCGTTATCTGCGGTAAGGTTTTTTCAACCGCCAACGCGACCAGTTGATCTTCACGGTTAATGACTTGCAACATCTCTAAGGTGGAAAGGGTGTCAATGTCAGCACTGGCAGGGTTACGGCTTTCGGTAACTAACTGGGTTAGGTCTAGGTTCATCGTCTATTTCTCGGTTTGAATTCGGAACTGAGGGCGATTCTATGGAATAAAATATTCCATTTTAGTGACAAAAATCACAACAAAGGTTATTCTTTGACCAGCCATTACATGGAATAATGGCCTACAATGCACCGAAATATTTTAAATGTCTGAGCAAAAGACTAGCCAATACAAGCTACTATGCCAATGTGTCGTTATTTTAAATTTGGAATAATTTATTCAAAACAATACAAGGATCGCGCATGTCTGTGATGCATAAAATCGTCAGCCGCCGCACTCAACTCTCTCGCAGTGAATTACAAATCGCCGATTGGATCATCGCTCATCCAGAAAAAGCCGCGCTCGCCACTAGCCAAGCATTGGCCGAACACGCAAAAGTCAGCCAATCGAGCATTGTCAAATTTACCCAGAAAATTGGCTTTAGGGGCTACAGTGAGTTTAAGTTAGCGCTGGCCGAAGAGCTTGGCCGTAAATTGGCGTTTCAGACCACGCCACTGCACAGCAATATTCTGGCTGACGACCCACTGGCGGTGATCGCACAAAAATTGGTGCAAGCGAAAACAGAGGCGATGTTTCACACCACCAACGCGCTTTCATTTCCCCATTTCAACCAAGCGGTACAGTGGATAAACCTCGCCAGCCGCGTGCAAATTATCGGTATCGGCGGCTCGGCGCTCACCGCAAAAGATTTGGCTTTTAAGCTCCTGAAATTAGGCATCACCGCGCTCACAGAACAAGATAGCCACGTACAAATCGCCACCGCACGCACGCTAGGTGCGCAAGATGTTCAAATTGTGATTTCATTTTCAGGAGAGAGAAAAGAGATTTTGATTGCCGCAGAAACGGCCAAGCAGCAAGGAGCAAGCGTTATTGCGCTCACCTCTCCGAAGAAAAATCGATTACGTGAATTAGCCGATCTCTCTTTTGATACGATTGCCGATGAAAATGAACATCGCAGCTCATCCATCGCCTCTCGCACCGCGCAGAATGTTCTAACCGACCTGTTGTTTATTACTCTTGTACAGCAAAGAGACGAGTCGGCGCGTCAATTGATCCAAGACATTTCATCTGATATTCGTCAAATCTTTTAACGGAACTAATCGCTCTCTTCAATGCAGTGCATGCGATGAAAAACGCGATGAATGATCGGCGCAAATAAGGTAGCCAATGAAACGAAAAAGACCGTTTCGATAAATAAGCTGTAAAAGGCTAAAAAGAGATGCAAGCTCGGCGCAAGATGCAGATTGATTATCGGGTAGGGAAGCTCGAGGCCACTGACCATCGAAAGCGCATTCAACCACGCTTGCGCCGCTGGGAGATCAGCTAGGTAGACAAAACCCACCACTCCGGGAATGAGGCCAGTCAACAGCAGTAACGCAGCGATCGCCGCATAGCGTAAGCAGCGCCATGTAAAACGCTCAACGGAGATAACTTCTTGATGAATCGACTCAAATTTCACGCCAGCCTCCTTGATGTTTGCCTAATCATAAGCAATGGCGGCTTAATAATGAAGGACCAAAAGGCGGATATGCAGAGTTGATCTACACGCTTAGAAACCTCGCGCTAATAATTGAGCGAGAAACGCCAACTCTTCTTGGCTCTCTTTGATGGCAAGTGCTTCAAGCCAAACCGACTCGCTGTAATGCTCGGCTTTGAGAAAAAGTAAGCAACCTTCAAAATCAATCAACCATGAGTGAACGTCCGCATCCCACTGTTTTTCTATCACTGTAGCCGAAAGCTGCTTGACCAAACGCTCGCCTAGTGCAGGAAAAGTATCGACATCAAAACGCGGTGTACTCAGGACGAGTCGCCCTTCATCTTGTAAATTGTGTGCTAAACCGAACTCAGCCATGGTGGGTTAAGTGCTCCTGAATCAGGTCTAAAAATGGGTCGGCGTATTTTTCAAGCTTGCGCTGCCCAACACCATTAACGGCCAGCATTTCTCCGTACGAAGTGGGCAATATTTCCGCCATATCAATTAAGGTCGCATCGCTAAAGACCACGTAAGGCGGTAGGCCATCTTCATCAGCAATCGATTTACGCAATTTACGCAATTTGGCAAACAGTGGTTTGTCGTAGTTTTTGTTGGATAACTTATCTGATTTCGCCGCACGAGCGGCTGTGTCTAAGCGTGGAATAGCTAACTCTAATGGCATTTCTCCACGCAACAGCGGCCGCGCCTCTTCCGTCAACTGCAAGGTCGAATTGCGAGTAATGTTTTGCTGCAACAACCCTTTATGGATCAACTGACGGAAAATACTCACCCAATAATCATGGCTATGATCGCGACCAATGCCGTAAGTAGTGAGCTTGTCGTGGCCATTTTCACGAATACGGATATTTTGCATACCGCGCATCACTTCCACCACATAACCAATACCGAAACTTTGGTTGACGCGATAAACGCACGATAATGCTTTTTGCGCCTCTTGCGTGGCATCGAAATGCTTGGGGGGATCAAGGCAGATATCGCAGTTGCCGCAAGGTTTGTCTCGATATTCACCAAAATAATTGAGCAACACTTGGCGGCGGCAAGTTTGTGCTTCAGCAAAAGCGCTCATCGCGCCCAACTTATGGCTTTCCACCTGCTTTTGTGGCCCTTCCGGCTTCTCATCTAACATTCGACGCAGCCAACTGATGTCGGCCGGATCATAGAGCATCATCGCTTCAGCTGGCAAACCGTCTCGCCCTGCGCGCCCGGTCTCTTGATAGTAAGATTCGATGTTGCGCGGAATATCAAAATGCACCACAAAACGCACGTTGGGTTTATTAATCCCCATTCCAAATGCGACGGTAGCAACCACTATCTGAATGTCATCACGCTGAAATGCTTCTTGCACATAAGCGCGCTCATCGGCGTCCATACCCGCATGGTAACTGGCCGCTCGTAAATGGTTGTTGCACAGTTTCTCTGTCAGCATTTCTACTTTTTTGCGACTGCCACAGTAAATGATGCCGCAATGTCCTCTTTGCGTATCAAGATAGCGGATCACCTGTGAAACCGGTTTGTGCTTTTCGACCAAGGTATAGCGGATATTAGGACGATCAAAGCTGCCCAGATAGACGTGCGGTTCTTGCAACTGCAAACGGTGCAAAATATCCACGCGCGTGGCGTCATCGGCCGTTGCCGTCAGTGCCATAAAAGGCACGTGTGAAAAATGCTGTTTAAGTTGGCCTAACGCCGCATACTCAGGGCGAAAATCGTGCCCCCATTGAGAAATACAGTGTGCTTCATCCACGGCAATCATCGCCAATGGCAACTGCTGCAAGCGTTCGATGAAATCGGACATCAAAACACGCTCAGGCGACGCGTAAATCAGCTTCAGTTGCCCTGCATTCATTCGGTTATACACCGACATCAGCATCTCACGTGACATACTTGAATTAATACACTCAGCCGCGACACCGTTGGCTTTGAGCTGATCCACTTGATCTTTCATCAACGAAATAAGCGGCGAGATGACTAAAGTGATACCCTCTTTGACTAACGCAGGGATCTGATAACAGAGCGATTTCCCCCCACCCGTTGGCATGATAACTAAGCTATCTTGCCCCGCTAACGAAGCGTCAATCACCTCTTGCTGGCCGACACGAAACGACTGATAACCGAACACAGTCTGTAAAATACTGTGCGGTGTCTCAGGTTGAGGATCGGTTTGTTGAGCCATTAACGTTGCGGTCATGAAATTTCCAAGGGTGAACAAAAGGGGTAGAGCAACCGCTATACCGCAAAGCGTCTTATTGTAGTGGGGTTCGATGGTGAATAAAACCGCAAAATGTAGCGGTAAAGCGAATCACTTGATTCTCGGCCATTATTCGCCACTCAAACTCCCGAGTAGGCGGTCGATTAACAAAGCTGCAACTTACTTGAGGAACAGTATATACTGTCGAATCGTTTCGCTGGCTCAGCACTTCACTCCTTTGAGAATTCATCATGACCGCAGAAGAACAACAACGCTCCAGACAAGGCGTTTTACTCGCTATTGGTGCTTACACTATGTGGGGCATCGCACCGATCTATTTTAAAGCAATCAACAATGTTCCTGCACTTGAGATCCTCACTCACCGCGTAGTGTGGTCGTTTTTCTTGTTAGCAGCACTACTTCATTTTGGCCGCAACTGGCGTAGTGTACGCAGTGTGATTACTCATAAATCAAAGATGATCTATCTAATGACCACCGCTTGTCTGGTTGCGGTGAACTGGTTAATTTTCATCTGGGCGATCAATGCTAATCATATGTTAGATGCCAGTTTAGGTTATTACATTAACCCGCTGCTCAATGTGGTGCTCGGCATGCTTTTTCTTGGTGAGCGATTACGCAAACTGCAGTGGGTCGCGGTAGCGCTAGCCACCATTGGTGTGGCCATTCAGTTAATTGTGTTTGGTTCGATTCCTGTGGTCGCCATCGCTTTGGCGACCACTTTTGGCTTGTATGGCTTACTGCGTAAAAAAGTGGCGGTTGATGCCCAAACAGGTTTGTTTATCGAAACCTTGGTAATGTTACCCGCGGCGTTGATTTATCTGTTGTTTATCGCCAGCTCGTCAACTTCAGATATGGCGCTCAATCCGCTTAACCTCAACCTACTGCTGATCGCAGCTGGCGTCATCACGACCTTGCCTTTGCTTTGTTTCACAGGAGCAGCAACGCGTTTAAAACTTTCAACGCTGGGTTTCTTCCAATACATCGGCCCAAGCTTGATGTTTTTGCTCGCGGTCTTGGTTTACGGTGAAGCCTTCTCTAGTGATAAAGCCATTACTTTTGCCTTTATTTGGGCTGCATTGTTGCTGTTCAGTTTTGATGGTTTAAAAACAGGCCGAACCGCGCGACGCGCTCAACGGGCATCCGTTTAATTAGGATTGTTTATTCCCCTCGTTCGTCAAAGCGATCGAGGGTTCTGTGATCATTTTTTACAAGACAGTGGCGACATGGCTGGCTAAGCTTGCATTATTCAACCCTAAATTTTGGTCTCTATGGATAAAGTGAGCTACAGCCAAACGGCCTATCCTGCGATCGGTCTGATTGATGCAGACTATCGTCAGTTTGCGTTTGATCGCCACTACCATCTTGATATTCATATTGGCCTTATCACTCAAGGAACACAGCGCTTCTACCACCAAGGCGCTTGGCATCAGGTACAACGGGGCGGCGTAGTTCTGATGTCGCCAGATGAACTGCACGATGGGCAAGCGCACAATAGCTCTGGCTACCAAGTGCAAGTGTTTGCTATTGAACCTACTTGGCTACAGCAAACCTTAGAAGCCAAGCAGATTGAACAAGTGCTGGGTTTTGAGCAGTTAATAGTCGATGACGCGCCACTTTTTTGCTCACTGCTGCAACTTCATCACACCATGAAGCAGGATAAGCTCAGTCAACTCGCTAAAGATTGCTTACCCTACCAAGGGTTCACACCTTTACTTGAACGCTATAGCCACTTGAAACTGCCGGAGGTTAAACCGCTTGGCCAGCGCAACCTCGCCACGCTGAAAGAGTGGGTACTCAGTCAACTCGACCAACCAATCCGCCTTGAACAACTCGCTCAGCTTTGTCAGCTTTCACCCACTCAGTTTCAGCGCCATTTCAAGGCGCAAACGGGCATCACACCTTATGCGTGGTTATTGCGTTTACGTTTAGAGCAAGCGATGAAATTGTTGAAAACCGGCACCTCTAGCACTGAAGTCGCCTATCAAGTCGGTTTTTATGATCAAGCCCATTTCAGTAAGGCGTTCAAAGCAACCTTTGGCCTGCCCCCCTCCGCCATCAATCGCACACTTTACTAACCAAACTGTCAGAAATTTACAAGGCAAGTACGTTTTCTCCACGCATACTCACCGTAAAACATGAGGAGAATACATGAACGAACTTTCCATATTGGCCACATTGGCTGGCGTACATTTTATGGCATTATTAAGCCCCGGCCCAGATGTGGCACTGGTGGTACAAAATGCCACCCGTTACGGTCGCAGAACCGGAGTTTTTATTGCGCTAGGGTTATCATGTGGCATTGTCATTCACTCATTGCTTAGCCTCACAGGGATAAGCTATTTGGTGCATCAACAACCCGCACTGTTTGCGATGGTGCAACTGGCCGGCGGGGGGTATTTATTCTATTTAGGCTTGGGCGCACTCAAATCCATCTACACAACCTGGCGATCGCCACAAGCTGTCGGAGTCAACAATGAGCGCTACAAGCTGATCGAAAATCAACGCCAAGCCTTTTCCCGCGGTTTTATCACCAATATTTTTAATCCAAAAGCTTTGGTCTTTTTTATCAGCTTAATGTCGAGTTTAGTGCCTGTGGGGATGTCCTTTTCAGGTAAAGGTATCGCCTTGCTGATTCTTTGGGGGCTCTCTTTTATGTGGTTCTCAACCTTGGCGTGGATGCTCTCCACCGCCCGCCTACAAAAACGTTTGCAATCACTCACTGTGTATATTGATGCGGTATGTGGCATCATTTTTACGCTCATCGGTGGACTTATTTTATTGCAAGCGCTGCTTAGCCTTAGCCATTGATGCAGCGATTCGCGCCCATTTTTGTGCGAGATCTCTTACAAACGAGTGAGCAAATATCGCTTTTTGAGTAGGAAAATCAACACCAAAAAACCTAAACAATTGATTTTAAATAAAATAATAACCAGCTAGAGAAACCCTTTGCGAAAAAAGAGTTTCTCTAGCATTGCCGATAAATTAGAGATGGGTAATATGAACCTTGTCGGAAGGATTCTGACACGGAACAGGAAAGCACCACGGATTGGTCATCTTCAGGATGAAGAGACGACTGCTCAGGATGAATGGTCGGCACGGAAAGCAAATTGGACATTGAATGGACGCAATAGTAGCTAGGATGGTTACTACTAAGGAAAGACGATGGACACCTCTGGACGAGGCAAGGACTGAACATCAGGATGATGTAAAGGACACCGCTCAAGGAACAAGTGAAGCGCGCTAACGTGGATGGTTAGCAGACTAGGAAGTCACCAAGGACACCGCTAGGAAGGCGAAGAACGGATTAAGCTGACGGAATTCAGCCACTATCATGGATTTGATGCATGGAGCACTTTCGTAGCTGGATTGCTGCAAGTAAGACTATAACCCCGCAGGGCGCAAGCCCTCGGGGTTTTTCTTTTGGATCGGATAAGCATATGAGTTATCCAGCTTTCATATCTTGAACGGCTAGGTTAGGTATTTGGTTTAAACAACGCCATAAACACCCCTCCCGGCCTCCCCCTCAAAGAGGGAGGAGAACAATCCAACCATCTCAGCAAAGAAAAGTACCCTTCCTTTGTACAAGGAAGATCATAGTTTCTCTAGCTTGGCATAAGCAGTCACTAGCCATTTAATGCCTTCACCGTTAAAAGCGACTTGCACTCGACTTTGCGGGCCACTACCTTCGAAATTAATGATGGTGCCTTCACCAAAAATAGGGTGTTTCACGCGTGCGCCCAAGCTAAAGCCCGTCTCGTTAAAGTTCTCTTTGACCGCTGTTTGACTAAAACGCCCGGCACTGCTTGGTCGGCTCACTTGCGCTTTCATACGCACTTCATCAAGGCAGTTTTCTGGCAGCTCACGGATAAAGCGTGACGGCTTATGGTATTTATCCTGACCGTATAAACGGCGAATTTCAGCGTAAGTAATGTAGAGCTTTTGCATGGCGCGCGTCATTCCGACGTAACACAAACGGCGCTCCTCTTCCAATCGCCCCGCTTCTTCGGCCGACATTTGGCTAGGGAACATGCCCTCTTCAACGCCAACCATAAACACCAACGGGAACTCTAACCCTTTCGCGCTGTGCAGTGTCATTAACTGTACGGCATCATCAAATTCGTCAGCCTGCCCTTCGCCCGCTTCTAGCGCTGCGTGGGTTAAAAAGGCCGTCAACATGCTCATCTCATCCGCTTCTTCTGGCTTTTCAAATTGGCGTGTTGCGGTGACTAGCTCTTCCAAGTTTTCAATTCTGGCTTTGGACTTTTCACCCTTTTCAAGCTGATACATCTCAAACAAGCCAGAGGTTTTGATTACATGGTCGGTTTGACTGTGTAACGGCATCTCAGCGCTATCATCTTCAAGGGCATTGACCAGTTCAATAAACCGGCTTAATGCGCTTGCCGCACGTCCTGTGAGCACTTTTTCTTCCAACAGTACAAGGCTCGCTTGCCACAAGGTACAGCCGCGATCTCGCGCCGCAAAACGAATGGTTTCCAGCGTTTTATCACCCAAGCCACGCGGTGGCGTATTTACTACTCGTTCAAAGGCCGAATCATCATTGCGGTTAGACATCAAACGCAAGTAACTTAACGCATCTTTGATCTCTTGGCGCTCGAAGAAGCGCATGCCGCCGTAGATACGGTAGGGCAAGCCCGCTTGAATCAAGGCTTCTTCCAAAACACGAGATTGGGCATTGTTGCGATAAAGCATCGCACAATCCTCTAATGCGCCGCCTTTGTCTCGCCACTCTTTGATTTTATTGACGGTGAAACGCGCCTCATCAAGATCGTTGTAGGCCGAATAGATAGAAATTGGCTCGCCTTCGCTGCCATCTGTCCAGAGCTCTTTACCCATTCGCTCGGTATTGTTCGCGATCAGTGCGTTCGAGGCTTGCAAAATGGTTTTGGTTGAACGGTAGTTTTGCTCTAAACGAATGGTATTAACGCTCGGAAATTCCTGCGTGAATTTTTCGAGGTTTTCAATTTTGGCACCACGCCAGCCATAAATGGACTGATCATCATCACCGACGATCATCACGTGGCAATCGCGCCCAGCCATCATGCGCAGCCACGCGTATTGGATGTTATTGGTGTCTTGAAATTCGTCGACCAAGATGTGTTTAAAGCGCGCTTGATAATGTTCACGAATGTGCTGCTTATCACGCAACATCTCGTGGCAACGCAGCAAAATTTCGGCAAAATCAACCAAACCAGCGCGATCACACGCCTCTTGGTACGCGGAATAAAGCTGCAAATAGGTTTGAGTCACGGGATCGCGGTACGCATCGATGTGCTTCGGACGAAGACCTTCATCTTTTTTACCGTTAATCCACCAGCACACCTGGCGCGTAGGCCACTGCTTCTCATCTAGGTTTTGTGCTTTGATTAAGCGACGCAGCAAACGCAGTTGATCTTCAGAATCGAGGATCTGAAAATCCTCAGGCAGGCGAGCGTCAAGATAGTGAGCGCGTAAAATACGGTGGCAAATACCGTGGAAGGTACCATTCCACATGCCCGATGCACTGCCCATCATCAACTCTTCAATTCGGCCACGCATTTCCGCCGCCGCTTTGTTGGTAAAAGTCACCGACATGACTGAAAAAGGCGAGGCGTTTTCAACCGAGATAAGCCAAGCAATGCGATGCACCAATACTCGGGTTTTACCACTCCCCGCTCCGGCAAGCACCAGCAAGTTTTCTAAAGGCGCAGCAACCGCTTCGCGCTGTTTATCGTTGAGACCGTCGAGTAAGAGAGAAGGATCCATCATGGCTAAGCTACTGGTTATTTATACATAATTGCCCAGATTATAACCTCAAATCGCGGCAAGATGCTCGTCTCTATCACATTTTTCTGGGCATTCAAAAATGAAAAGCCCACCGTAAAGGTGGGCTAATTCGAGCTTCATCGCATTTTAAGCGCGTGACTACGCGGCGATCCCCGCATGACGCAGCAACGCATCAATTTGCGGCTCGCGGCCTCTAAAGCGTTTAAATAACTCCATCGGCTCTTCACTACCACCCATTTCAAGGATGTTATTCAAGAAACTTTGCCCAGTCTGTGGGTTAAAAATCCCCTCTTCCTCAAAGCGAGAAAACGCATCCGCCGAAAGCACTTCTGCCCATAAGTAGCTGTAGTAACCTGCGCTGTAACCGCCAGCAAAGATGTGGCTAAAGCTGTGTGAGAAACGGTTCCATTCAAGGCTTGGTAACACGGCCACTTTCTTTTTCACTTGGGCGAGAGTTTCCAACACTTGCGGGCCTACTTCGGGATCGTAAGTGGTGTGCAAGGTGAAATCGAACAAACCAAATTCAAGTTGGCGCAAAATAAACATCGCTGACTGGAAGTTTTTCGCCGCGAGCATTTTATCGAGCATTTCTTTCGGTAGCGGTTCACCCGTTTCGTAATGACCTGAAATAAACGCTAACGCCTCTTCTTCCCAGCACCAATTTTCAAGGAACTGACTTGGCAGTTCAACCGCATCCCACGGTACACCGTTGATGCCAGATACCGCACCCACTTCAACTTGAGTCAACATGTGGTGGATCCCGTGTCCAAACTCATGGAACAAAGTGACCACTTCATCATGAGTAAATAACGCAGGTTTATCACCGATTGGGCGATTAAAGTTACAGGTCAAATAAGCCACTGGGGTTTGTAGCTCGCCATTTTGAGTGATACGGCGGCCACGGCAATCATCCATCCACGCGCCACCACGCTTATGTTCGCGCGCATACAGGTCGAGATAGAAGCTGCCACGCAGTGATCCTTTCGCATCAAAAATATCGAAAAAACGCACCGATGGATGCCAAATATCAACCCCAGAGCGCTCTTTGACGCTCATGCCAAATACGCGGTTGAGCACTTCAAATAGGCCGCTCACCACTTTCGACTCTGGGAAATAAGGGCGCAGCTCTTCATCTGAAATATCAAACAAGTGCTGTTTCTGTTTTTCGCTGTAGTAAGCGATATCCCACAACTCTAGCGTGGTCACGCCAAACTCTTGCTGCGCAAATTGACGCAACTCTTCAACTTCACGCTCACCTTGCGGTTTCACTTTGGTGGCTAAATCATTTAAAAACCCTAACACTTGATCGGGCGTTTGCGCCATTTTGGTCGCCAGTGATTTTTCACTGTAGGTATTAAAACCGAGCATACGGGCTATTTCATGACGTAGTTTGAGCTTCTCAGCGATGATTTCGCTGTTATCCCACTTGCCCGCATTTGGCCCGCGATCCGAGGCACGCGTGACATACGCTTCATAAAGCTCTTTGCGCAGAGCTTGGTTATCACAATAAGTCATCACTGGCAGATAAGAAGGAATGTCGAGCGTTAATAAATAGCCATCGAGCTCTTTGGCTTGCGCTGCCGCTTGTGCAGCTGCTAATGCCGATTCTGGCATGCCCGCTAATTGATTGGCTTCGGTAATGTGCTTGGTCCAGCCCATCGTGGCATCCAGTACGTTATTAGAGAACTTAGAACCCAACTCAGATTGACGTTTACTGATCTCGCCGTACCGTTTTTGCTCTGCCAATGGCAAGCCGATACCCGATAGCTCAAAATCACGCAGTGCATCATTGATGGTTTTTTGCTGCGCTTGAGAGAGCGAGGAAAAAGTATCGCTGGCTTTCATGCTCTTATAGGCTTCAAACAGGCCTTTATGTTGCCCAACCCAAGTGCCGTATTCAGACAGCAGCGGCAAACAGCTTTCGTACGCATCACGCAGTTCATCGCTATTGAGCACGGAATTAAGGTGGCTCACTGGCGACCAAATGCGGCTTAAGCGATCATCCACCTCTTCAATGGGTGCAATCAAGTTTTCCCATGTTGGGGTGCTATTGCCAGCAAGGCGTTTTTCAATTTCGGTGCGGCAATCTTCTATCGCTTTCTCAACCGCAGGCTTCACATGCTCTGGCTTAATGGCGGAAAACGGCGGTAAATCCGTGAAAGTGAGAAGTGGATTAGAC
This sequence comes from Vibrio sp. V12_P9A6T4, assembly GCF_963874835.1. NCBI lineage: Bacteria > Pseudomonadati > Pseudomonadota > Gammaproteobacteria > Vibrionales > Vibrionaceae > Vibrio > Vibrio sp. V12_P9A6T4. Next base: position 25,724 of record NZ_CAWNJO010000063.1, read on the forward strand.
ATAAAACATTCCTTTTAAGTTAAGACGCGCCTGCACGTTGATGCATTTCTCTGCAACAGTCACTGATTGTTTCACGGCAACCGTCGATTTTGTTTATCTGAAATAGTAAATATAGGTAGGTTCAGCAATTTTCAATAGTGGCGTATAATCAGCCAATACGTTTGATTGATGAAACACACTCCATTTGGGGTGTTTTGAGAGCCTATTTTGCTAAGTTATCGCCACAGTTTTCACGCGGGCAACCACGCGGATGTATTAAAGCATATCGTACAAAGCCTTATCCTCAATGCATTACAGCAAAAAGAGAAGCCTTTTGTTTATCATGACACCCACTCTGGCGTGGGCCGTTATGACTTGACCCATGAATGGTCAGAAAAAACCGGTGAATATAAACAAGGGATTGCTCGTATTTGGCAACAAAATGTAACGCCACCCGCCATTCAAAGCTACCTTGAGGCAGTAAAAGCACTCAATGAAAGCGAAGAGTTACGCTACTACCCCGGCTCACCGCGCGTAGCGCGTGCTCATCTACGCGCGCAGGATCGTATGGTGCTCACTGAATTGCATCCGAGCGATTACCCTTTGCTCGAGCAAGAGTTCCACCGAGATCGTCAGGTATCGATTTACAAAGAAGATGGTTTCCAACGCTTAATCGGTAGCCTGCCACCGAAAGAGCGTCGCGGCTTAGTGTTGATCGATCCCCCTTACGAATTGGCCAAAGAGTACAGCGATGTCGTAAGAGCCATTGCCCAAAGTTATAAGCGCTGGGCGACGGGTATCTACGCCATTTGGTATCCCGTAGTGAATCGCGACACCATTGAGGACTTGCTTGAAGGGCTGGCAAGCCTCGGTATTCGCAAAATCTTACAAATTGAATTGGGCGTGTCGCCAGACACCCATGAACGTGGCATGACCGCTTCAGGCATGATAGTGATTAACCCACCGTGGACACTGGAAGGGCAAATGCAGGAAATTTTACCGTTTCTTCAGCAAGCGATTGCCCCGGTAACCGGTCATTTTAAAGTCGAATGGGTTGTACCAGAATAAACTGACCCAATCTATCAAAGAAGTAGAGAACCTTTTTCGCCTTGCTATGGTTGCCAACACCGTACAAAACCAAGGTCAAATAGGATGAAAAAAGAATAATGGAGAAAGTAATGACAACGCATTTTGATTATATCTGTATCGGTGGTGGCTCTGGTGGTATCGCTTCAGCGAACCGCGCGGCAATGTATGGTGCGAAAGTCGCACTGATTGAAGCCAAAGACCTTGGCGGCACTTGTGTCAACGTCGGTTGTGTTCCGAAAAAAGTGATGTGGCATGGCGCGCAAATTGCTGAAGCAATGCACCTTTATGCCAAAGATTACGGCTTCGATGTCGATGTCAAAGGATTAGATTGGTCAAAACTGATTGAGAGCCGCCAAGCGTATATTGGCCGTATTCATCAATCATATGACCGCGTATTGGGCAATAATAAAGTGGAAGTGATCCGCGGTTTTGCACGCTTTGTTGATGCAAAAACCGTAGAAGTAAACGGTGAACACTACACAGCAGACCATATCCTGATTGCCGTTGGCGGACGCCCAACGATTCCGGCGATTCCAGGGGCGCAATACGGCATTGATTCCAATGGTTTCTTTGACTTGACCGAACAGCCTAAACGCGTCGCGGTTGTGGGCGCAGGTTATATTGCGGTTGAAATCGCGGGCGTACTCAACGCACTCGGCACTGAAACGCACCTTTACGTGCGCAAAGAATCACCACTGCGCAGCTTTGATCCCATGATCATCGAAACACTCACTGAAGTCATGGCGGCGGAAGGCCCAACATTACATACTCATTCAGTGCCAAAAGAAGTGATCAAAGAAGCCGATGGCAGCCTGACTCTACACCTTGAAAATGGCCAAAGCCAAAACGTTGATACGCTCATTTGGGCAATCGGCCGCCACCCAGCAACCGATGCGATAAACCTAGCAGCAACGGGTGTGGCAACTAATGCACAAGGTTATATTAAGGTTGATGAGTACCAGCAAACCAACGTCGCGGGCATTTACTGTGTCGGCGATATCATGGAAGGCGGTATCGAGCTCACACCAGTTGCCGTCAAAGCAGGCCGTCAACTTTCAGAGCGCCTGTTTAATGGCAAAACCAATGCGAAGATGGATTACAAACTGGTCCCGACCGTGGTCTTTAGCCATCCGCCAATCGGCACAATTGGCCTCACAACGCAAGAAGCCCAAGCGCAATATGGTGAAGATAACGTCAAAGTGTATACCTCTAGCTTCACGGCCATGTACACCGCCGTCACCTCTCACCGTCAACCATGCAAAATGAAACTAGTATGCGCTGGCCCTGAAGAAACCGTTGTTGGCCTACACGGCATCGGTTTTGCGGTTGATGAAATGATTCAAGGCTTTGGCGTAGCCATGAAAATGGGCGCAACCAAGGCCGATTTTGATTCAGTTGTGGCAATACACCCAACGGGTAGTGAAGAGTTTGTTACCATGAGAAACTAAATATTCTTTATCGTAAAATAGCAGCGAGTCATAAGCCGCCTCGCTGCTGTTTAAATTACGAATAGATATATCGCAATGAAATATAAAAATAAAAAGTAATATTCCTCAATCTACTCTTTCTGAATTGAGGCTTCTAAGTTATAAGATTCGTATATCCTAGTAATCTCTCCGGAACACGCATTTCAGCTAAAATACTCTCT
>NZ_CAWNJO010000064.1:0-27982 GCF_963874835.1 Vibrio sp. V12_P9A6T4
AATAAAAGCCTTCCGAAGAAGGCTTTATCTATATGGTTAATTTATCAATTATTATCGTATCAATAGCATCGGTACGCTTGATTCGGCTAAGAGCCGAGTGGTGTTACTACCAACAAAAAACTGACGAAGTTTAGAGTGTCCAAACGCGCCCATGACGATCATGCCAAGTTGGTTTTGTTGTTGGTACTGAAGAATCGCCTTATGAACTTCGCCAGATAAGCACGCTTCCACAACGTGAATACCGTGTTCACACAATTTTTCGGCGGCAGCTTTAAACGCGATCGCTTTATCGTGGTTATCTTCCACCATCACCAAATGGCACTCCAGCCCTTTTAGCAGCGGTGTTTTAATGGCTTTATCCACTAGTTTTTGGCTAATTTCACTGCCATCAAAGGCTAATAGATAGCTTTGTGGTGGCGTAAAATCACCCGTTGCCACTAAGGTGTGGGACTTCATTGTACGCACGATACTCTCTAATTGAGATCCAACGGCCATGGCGTCGTTTTGGTGCACTTCACCTGATTTACCGACCACCAATACACGAATTTCGTTTTCAAGATCAAGCAAAGTTTCTAACAGGTTGCCGTGCTTTTGCAGTTTACGCACATCTTGTAAACCTTGTTCATGAGCTTTGGTTTCTAGCTCATTGAGTAACGCTTTACCGTGCCTTAAGGCCAGTTTAGAACGCTTTTCGTCTAGTTCAATAAGCTCTTTCAATAGCTGTTCTCGGCTGCCTAAACCGATGTTACCAGATAACTCACTTTCGGTTTGATTGGCCGCTTTATCAAGTACGTGCAGTAAGGTTAACGGTGCTTGTAAGCTTTTGGCGGCCCACACGCTTAAATTGGCGACCGACTGTGAATAAATCGATCCATCGATGCAAGCAATAATATTGGTCATAATCTGTTCCTTAATGTCCGCCCATCAGCTTTTCAACTTCTTCTGGCTTACCATGCACGCCGAATTTATCGACAATCGTTGCTGTTGCTTCATTCATACCGATGATGTTTACATCGGTCCCTTCACGTCGGAATTTGATAACAGCACGATCTAGCGAAGAAACCGAAGTAATATCCCAAAAGTGCGCTGCAGAGAGGTCGATAGTGACACGCTCTAAGACCTCTTTGAAGTCAAACGCGTTCATAAATTGATCTGACGAAGCAAAGAAGACTTGCCCAACAACACGATAGGTACGCTCTTCTCCATTTTCAGAGAGTTCACTTTTAACCACCATGAAGCGGCCAATTTTGTTAGCAAAGAAGAGAGAAGCAAGCAGCACGCCGACACCGACACCGATCGCTAAGTTATGGGTTGCAACCACAACAACGACGGTCGCGATCATCACGATGCTGGTAGAAAGTGGGTGAGTTTTGAGATCCTTTACCGAACTCCAAGAGAAGGTCCCAATGGAAACCATGATCATTACCGCGACTAAAGCCGCCATCGGGATGAGCTTGAGCCAATCACTTAAAAACACCACCATGATGATCAGTAGAATACCGGCGCAAAAAGTAGAGAGCCTGCCGCGTCCGCCGGATTTAATGTTGATGATCGATTGACCAATCATCGCACAACCGGCCATGCCGCCAAGAAAGCCAGTGGCAATATTGGCGATACCTTGGCCTTTACATTCGCGATTTTTATCACTGTTGGTATCGGTTAAATCGTCAACAATGGTTGCTGTCATCATTGATTCTAATAAACCGACAACGGCCAATCCGGCTGAATAAGGAAATATAATCCATAAGGTTTCAAGGTTGAGCGGAACATCTGGCCATAAAAATATCGGTAAAGTATCTGGTAATTCACCCATATCGCCCACAGTGCGAATATCAATGCCAAAGCTGATAGCAATCAGAGTTAAGGCGATAATGCACACTAATGGCGAAGGTAGCAATTTGCCAATCACAGGGACGTAGGGGAATAGATAGATAATCGCCAGCCCACCGAGTGTCATGGCATAAACATGCCATGTTACATTGGTCAGCTCTGGTAATTGCGCCATAAAAATCAGAATCGCCAGCGCGTTAACAAACCCCGTCACGACCGAACGTGATACAAAACGCATCAAATCGCCCAGTTTGAGGTAACCGGCCAGTATTTGTAGAACCCCGGTCAAAACAGTGGCTGCCAGTAGATATTGCAAGCCATGCTCTTTGACTAAAGTGACCATCAACAGCGCCATTGCTCCAGTAGCTGCTGAGATCATGCCGGGTCGTCCACCGACAATTGAAATGATCACGGCAATACTGAATGAAGCGTAAAGGCCGATTTTAGGGTCTACACCTGCGATGATAGAAAAGGCTATTGCCTCAGGAACTAATGCTAACGCAACGACAGTGCCAGCTAGAACATCCCCTCGCACATTGGAAAACCAATCGCGCTTAATATTTTGTAGCATACTTGATCTCTAAAAAATGAAATAAAAAGGTGAGTTGTGAGAGGTAAAGATCAATCTAGGGCGGCGTAAGCAGCATTCGCAACGTCTCTTAGTTGATTTTTAAAATGTGATCCTAATCATTGATGTGGTGTAGGTCAACCAAACGATCGTTATTTGTATTGCAGTAATCATTTCTCCCGTTATCACGCTGCTTTTCAAGCGCCGCCCGTCGTGCGCGAGGCGAGGATAGTTCTGGTGTTTGACTTTTATTCTTTTGCTCCTTACACTTAAACACATTCGATATTCCATATGTATTGTTTATGTGCCGCAGTTTATCTTTTTATAAATCCTTGTCTGAAGAGACGAGGCTTAAATCCTTGCTGTTGATGAAGCACAAAGGGCAGTTGTGTGTGTGTGATTTAATGAATGCGTTGCAATTAAGTCAGCCTAAGGTGTCACGCCATTTAGCAGAACTGAGAAAAAATGAATTAGTGATTGATGAGCGTCGTGGCAAGTGGGTGTACTACCAAATCAATCCTGAGCTGGAAAGTTGGATGGTGCAGATATTGGACATCACGCTGAACCACAATGCTGCATTGATTGCGCAAGAGCTAACGCGTATTGCTCAACCATCTTGTCAAAATGAATGAAATTTTAGCGTTGCTATTTCGCCATGGCTGTAAGTAGAAAGTTGTGCGCGGCTCCCTTTTTAGACTGACCGAGAGATGTGATGTATGAGTGAATTACCTGTCTGCGCAGAAGCCTCTGCAGCCGAAAAAATGAGTTTTCTCGATCGCTATCTAACCTTGTGGATTTTCCTTGCGATGGGGCTCGGGGTAGCGATCGGTGTCTTCTTTCCGCAAGTGGCGCAGTGGAATGAGAGCATGTCGGTCGGTTCGACCAATATTCCGCTGGCGATCGGTTTGATTTTGATGATGTATCCACCACTGGCAAAAGTGAATTACAGCCTACTAGGTGAAGTGACTCGTGATAAACGCGCCATCACACTCTCTTTAATGATGAACTGGATTGTCGGGCCTATCTTGATGTTTGCATTGGCGATCATTTTCTTACGCGATTATCCGGGTTATATGGTCGGACTGATCTTAATTGGTCAGGCGCGTTGCATCGCGATGGTATTGGTGTGGAATGATATCAGCGGTGGGAACAAAGAGTACGGCGCAGCGTTGGTGGCGCTCAACAGTGCATTCCAAATCGTCACTTACAGTTTTATGGCGTGGCTATTTATTACTGTTTTGCCGCCGTATTTTGGGCTCGAGAGCTTTGTGGTTGATATTACCATTCTCGATATCGCAGAAAGTGTGCTGATTTATCTCGGTATCCCATTTTTAGCTGGCTTTTTAAGTCGCAAATGGTTGGTGGCCGCGAAAGGTGAGCAATGGTACAACGAGGAGTTTATTCCGCGTATTTCACCGATTACGCTGGTGGCACTACTAGCGACGATAGTTTTGATGTTCAGCCTGAAAGGCGAGATGATCATTGAGCTGCCGATGGATGTAATACGCGTTGCAATACCTTTGGTGATTTACTTTTTAGTGATGTTTTTTGTCAGCTTTTTCATTGGTAAAAAACTGGGCATTCCTTACGATCAAAATGCCTCAATTGCTTTTACTTCATCAGGCAACAACTTTGAACTGGCGATTGCCGTTTCGATTGCCGTGTTCGGTTTAAATTCCGATCAAGCATTTGCGGGTGTGATTGGGCCCTTGGTTGAAGTGCCGATGTTGATTGCCTTGGTCAACGTCGCGCTGCGTATGAAAAAGAAATACTAGCGCTCTCTGAGTCCGAACTGCAGGATATTTTTCTCATTAAATTTCATAACCGTAGACTGTTTTGAAAATGTGAAATGTTTGTGAATGAGTTAGAAACGTCATCTATGTTCTGCTACGCACGAACTCTTGATCCCAATGTTGCGATGTATCGGGGTATGATCGGCGTATCAAAAATAGATCTATTGGGAAATCGATTGTAATCAAAATGCCACAAAAGCCCTGCAACATACCATCAGCTATTTTACTGCTCGCTTTAGCATTGTTCTCTGAAGTCAGCGGTAACTTTTATTTAGCGGTAACTTTTCTATTGACAGCGATTTCTTTTTATATAATACATATGCACATCCGCATATGCAGAGATAAGTAAAATGCTACCTCATCAGTTTTTTAAATTGCTGTCCGATGAAACGCGGGTGCGTTGTTTACTCATGATTGCACGTGAGCAACGAGTGTGTGTCGGCGAGTTGACACAAGCGTTAAATGAGAGCCAACCGAAAATTTCTCGCCATCTGGCTCTACTTCGTTCCAGTGGAGTGGTGGTTGATACAAGGCAAGGCCAATGGGTGTTTTATCGGTTATCGGACCAACTACCCGGATGGATGAAAAAACAAATTCAAGGGCTGGTGGAATCCAACTGCCTGAAAAAAGAATACCAACAAGATATGCAAAGGCTGGCAGAGATGGAATCTCGCCCAGAATGCTGTGTTTAGAAGGGATAAAAGGAAATAAATATGTCGATTAAAGTCGGAATTAACGGATTTGGCCGCATTGGTCGTTTAGCATTAAGGGCGTCATTTGATTGGCCAGAGATCGAATTTGTGCAGATTAACGACGTTGCGGGTGACGCGGCGACCTTGGCTCATTTGCTCGAATTTGATTCAATACAAGGCCGTTGGCATCACCAAGTGACAAGCGACGGTAATGCGATCATTGCCAACGGTAAGGTTATTCGTACCTCACAACAAAAAGCGATCAATGATATGGATTGGTCTGGTTGTGATGTGGTCATCGAAGCAACAGGTAAACACCGCAAATCTGAGTTTTTGAATCAGTATTTAGTGCAAGGTGTTAAACGCGTGGTGGTATCGGCTCCGGTAAAAGAAGCGGGTATTGCCAATATCGTGGTTGGGGTCAATGACCACATCTTTGACCCACAAATACATCAGATTGTTACGGCCGCTTCTTGTACCACCAACTGCATTGCGCCTATCGTCAAAGTGATTCACGAGCAACTGGGTATTGAACATTCCTCGTTTACGACCATTCACGACTTGACCAACACGCAAACCATTTTGGATGCACCACACAAAGATCTACGCCGCGCTCGTGCGTGTGGTATGAGCCTTATCCCGACCACAACCGGTTCTGCGACAGCGATTGTGGAAATCTTCCCCGATCTGAAAGACAAAATTAACGGTCACGCGGTGCGTGTGCCGCTAGCCAATGCCTCGTTAACCGACATTATTTTTGATGTGAAACGCGATACCAGCGCGGAAGAAGTCAACGCGCTACTGAAAGCGGCTTCAGAAAATGAGCTCAAAGGCATTCTCGGTTTTGAAGCGCGGCCATTGGTATCGATTGATTATAAAGGCGACCAACGCTCAACGATTGTCGACGCACTCTCGACCATGGTGGTGGGCAAGCGCATGGTGAAAATTTACGCTTGGTATGATAACGAAATGGGTTACGCAACGCGTACCGCAGAATTAGTACGCAAAGTCGGTTTGGCATAAAGGAGCAAAGAAATGACACATCCTACATGGGAACTGCCTGTTGCAGAAAACAGCGCTGGTTTGGTATTGACGCCTTGCCCGGGGACAAAAGATCTTCCTCTGGTTGAGAGTATTGAACAACTGACATCTCAAGGTGTTACCGTTGTGGTGACGGCTCTAAGTCACGAAGAGATGCAAGAGAAAGGTGTTGGTGACTTGCCTAAAGTGGTTGAACAAGCGGGGCTGCAATGGTTTCACGCCCCAATTGAAGATGATTGCGCACCCGACCACCAGTTTCAAACGCATTGGCAAAGTATCTCCCCGTCACTTCATCAGGCGCTTGCCAAGGGAGATAAGATTGCCATGCATTGCATGGGTGGATCGGGTCGTACTGGTTTACTTGCTGCTCATTTATTGCTGGAGAAAGGTTGGGAACTGCAAAACATTATTACTCACGTTCAATCATTAAGACCGGGTGCGTTTACCAAAGATGTACAAGTTGAGTACATCAAACAATTTGTTAATCAATAACAGTCCCAAAGAGCTGCCTTAGGCGGCTCTTTTGCAAAGAGAGTGATTATGCTGTCTCAACTCAACCAAAACGTTCGCCAGTACATGCTAGTGACTTTTAATTATTGGAATTTTACCGTCACTGACGGCGCGCTGCGCATGTTAGTGGTGTTGTATTTTTATGATTTGGGTTATTCGACCTTAGCGATTGCGTCTTTGTTTCTCTTTTATGAATTTTTTGGCGTGGTGACGAACCTGATTGGCGGTTGGCTTGGTGCGCGTTTAGGACTGAATCGCACCATGAATATTGGCCTTGGTATGCAAATATTCGCGCTCTTGATGCTTGCTGTACCTGCGGCATGGTTAACCATTCCTTGGGTAATGGCGGCGCAGGCGTTATCGGGCATCGCAAAAGATCTCAATAAAATGAGTGCAAAAAGTGCGATCAAAACGTTAGTCCCTGAAAATGCACAAGGCGCACTCTACAAGTGGATAGCCATTCTTACGGGTTCAAAAAACGCTCTAAAAGGGGCCGGCTTTTTTCTCGGTGGTGTCTTGCTCTCTTGGATCGGCTTTCAATATGCGGTAGGGGCTATGGCGGCGGTATTGCTGTTGGTTTTTATCGGCAGTTTGCTTAGCTTGCAAGCCGATATTGGCAAAGCCAAAACCAAACCGAAATTTTCAGAGATTTTCTCCAAATCGCGCAGCGTGAATATTTTATCGGCGGCTCGCCTATTTTTATTTGGCGCGCGAGACGTTTGGTTTGTGATTGCCTTACCCATTTATCTGGGCAGCGTTTTTGGTTGGGATCACAGTGCCGTGGGCGGCTTTTTAGCGCTCTGGGTGATTGGCTACGGCGTGATCCAAGGGTTTGCTCCTAAAATAACGGGCAGTGCTTCAGACCAAGTGCCGGATGGGCGATCTGCGCTCGGTTGGGCGGCGCTACTGGCGCTGATTACCGGTTTGATCGCCTACAGCATTCAAGCGCAGTGGCATCCGGAAGTCGTGATCATCGCGGGGTTACTGCTTTTCGGCGCGGTCTTTGCGATTAACTCATCGCTGCATTCCTATTTGATCGTGAGCTATGCCAAGGGGGATGGTGTATCGCTTGATGTTGGTTTTTACTACATGGCAAACGCGATGGGGCGTTTAATCGGTACCGTGCTTTCCGGGTGGGTTTTCCAACTTTGGGGATTAGCGGCGTGTTTGTGGGTTTCGTTTGGTTTTCTGCTGCTGACCACTCTCATTTCATTGGGGCTCCCGAAAAGCAAAGCTGTGTTGACGAGCGAACCGTAGCTTCACCAGTAGATCACTATTCCAGTAGATGGAGATTGTGATAGAGTCCGTGCTTTATTGAATGAATTGAGTCAGTCACATGAGAGCTTTTGTTGTAAGGGCCCGTGCCGCTTCCACGGATAAACAGACTTTTTTAGCCTCTGTTGGGCAAGAAGCCCACACCGAAATTTTGGCCCACGTACTCATGAACGCTATTTTTACTGCGCAGTCGCATCGTGATGACGTGGTGGTCTACTTAGTGCTGGAAAGTACGCAAGATTTCTCGCGGACTTTATGCTTTGAGTCGAGCCAGTTGCACAATATCGGTGGCTTTCACGAGCAAGCCTTGCTGACCAAAATAGGCCACGCTTTAGACGTTTCCGTGGGTATGGGCAAAGAGCAAACCCGAGAGGTCGAGCAAGGACTCACGGTTGAAACCATCAGTTTTGAAAAGTTGGTGCAACGCCTTTCTGAAAGTTACCACTTGTATTTACTGGATAAAAAAGGCGAAAGTGTCCGTGAGCATCAATTTTCTGACGACAGCTGCTTTTTACTTACTGACCACATCCCGATGCCGAAAAAAAGTTGGAACAGTTTAAAGCGCCTTAATACACAGAAAATCAGCCTTGGGCCTCGAATGCTGTTTGCCTCGCAGTGCATTGTGCTGATCCAGAATGAGTTAGATATTCGCGGTCTTTAAAAAGTCTTTTTCAAACTCATTTTTACTTTTTTTATCTGTGCTTCTTTATCAATTGGGCTGTGCTGATCGGAGTGTAAAAACCGATCCGCATAGTCTTGATAAATCTCTTTTTCTAAAAAGAGTAAGTAAAGCTTCGGATCAATATGGCCTGTGGTGGCCATGGTGGTCATGATCGCGATCGATTCGCTGAGCGTTTTGGCCTTTTTATAGGGGCGATCGCTAGAGGTCAGTGCTTCAAACACATCGGCTATTGCCATCACTCGAGCGGGGATGGAAAGCTGCTCTTCATTTAAACCTCTTGGATAACCCGCGCCATCCATTCGTTCATGGTGGCTTCCCGCAATATCAGGAACGTTTTTCATATGTTCAGGATAAGGTAGCCGCTTGAGCATCATGATGGTTTGCACAATGTGATCATTAATCATGAAGCGTTCTTCGTTAGTGAGCGTGCCACGGCGAATGGACAAATTATAGAGCTCACCTCGGTTATAGCGCAGTTCTCCCGGTTGTAAAATAAAGTTTTCTTGCCACAGATCTTGTGGACGGCAACCGTTCACCCAGTGCAACTGATGTACGGGTTTATCATCAAGCAAGCGCTCCATAGTGGGCAATGGTTTTGACTCTCCTGCACGTTGGTTCTCTATCCAAGAAGTACCGAGTTGATCATCCAAAGTCCGTTTCCACTCTCTTTGCGCAATTCGCTCTAAGCGGGAAAGGTCATCATCGCTCATAAACTCACTGCCAATATTACACTGCGCGACGAAAGCAAATTCCTCATCGAGGATTTGTTGGTTCGTCAGCAACTGCTGCTTGAGATCTGGCTCGTTCTTACCCTGCGCAACACCTTGCCAGTAGTCCGTTTCAGCTTGACATTTGAGCAGCTCAAAACGCATTCTAATTTCGTGAATTCTGTCGTAGATCGTTTCTAATTTGGTCGCTTTATCAATCACATATTCAGGCGTGGTCACTTTTCCACAATCATGCAGCCAAGCGGCGAGAGTGAGCTCTTCCCACTCTTCATTGGTCATGGAAAATTGTGGGAAATAGGTGCGATCGTTTTCCGCCGCTTTAGTGATCATTTTGGTTAATTCAGGAACTCGCTGACAATGGCCGCCCGTGTAAGGGGATTTGGTATCAATGGCTGATGCGATCAATTCAATAAACGAGTTGAGCATCTCCTTTTGCCGTTGCATTTTGTCGATATTGTCTTTAGCGATTTCGGCAAAACTGAGCAGCTCTCGTAAAAATGCATGTTTGTCTTGCTGATCGGGAGTGATGGCCCGTTCGTAGCCTAGGTTTAATACGCCAACTAACTGCTTGTCTCGGTTGAGCAGTGGGAAAAGATAAAGATCAGAATTATACAGCTCATCTTTATGCTTACGCATCGAATTATCGGTTTTAGATAAATGAACCGTTTGGCCTTTGCGCAGTTCAGAAAGTAGCCACGGCATCTCTTGAGACAACTGGTTGATATCAAGCTTAAAGGGAATGATGGCGTGGTTTGCTGCGGTGATAAATTGGTTATTTTCGTTGGCGTAAGTGTAGAGCAAAATAGTTTCAGCTCGAGTGATCAAATAGCTTTGATGGGTAATCGTTTTGGCTAACACACTGAATTCTTGATTGCTGGCGGTTTCGCGTAATAGTCGCAGCAAGTCGTGCAGTGTATGCTCCATGAGCTCTATCGATTGGGTTAAATTGGCAACTTCGCGGATCCGGCTTTTTGGGTAGCGTGTCTTTTTAAATTCAAAGCGCGTGATGTTGTCGGTCAATTGCACTAGGTTACCTAAAGGGCTGGCGAGCCTTTGCGCCACAAAACCAACCACTGCAAAAGCGATAGCGAGCATGATTAACGCGACAAAAATCTGCTGATCTCGCATCGAGAGCAAATCTGCGATCAAATCGTCTTGCGGTACCGCTTCTGCCAGCAACAAGCGTACATTGTCGTTTAAAAGTACCGGCGTTAACGTCACCGACCACGTTGTGCCATTCATATTGACCGTTTCATACAAAGTTTGGCTGCTGACCCGATTCAATATTGGTGCAAAAGTACTTTGCTGTAGTTGCTGTGCAATCTGTGAGGGATCTTGTTGTAGCTCGAACTTAGTATTGTGTTGGGCGAGTGGTCTAAATTGATTATCGAACAAAATGAGCTGAGCACTGTCAGAAAAACCCATCGTACTCATCTGTTTTGACAGTGAGTCAAGCGTGAAATCGGCGCCAAGCACACTCTTTCCATCGGCCGATCTACGTGACAGTGTGACGCCACTCGTTTGTAGGAAGAAAAAGAAATAAGGTTCCGTTAAGCGTATCGCGCCATCTTGACTTGCCGAGGTAAACCAAGGACGCACGCGAGGATCAAATTTATTATTGTTATCTTGTTTGTCGAGCAGGCTTTCAAGGTTCTGGTCTAAATAGATAAAGCGGTTAGTGCCATCAACTTGAGTGTAATGGGCCAATAGCTGAGCTTGCGCGGGGGCATCAAAACGCTGTTTGGCTTTATCAAAGCTCAGCGAGCGAAATGTAGTACAAGCTCCAGCTTCGTCACAATAATAGAGCGCGACCAACTGTGGATTACGTTGGAAGGTCAGCCAAACGGTGGCGAGTTGGCGTGGGTCCGAGATGACTTTATCCGGTTGATCAATTACGTTACTAAAAGCTAAAAAATCGAGCGTAGTCAAGATAGGTGCGGCACTTTGTTTAAATGCTGATTCCAGTTTTTTGCTGTTTTCGCTACTTAATCCTTGTGCACTTACCGTCAGTAGTTGCTGACTATGGTGATAACTTATGCCAATCAATACAATGCCGATCACCATGGCGAGCACTAAAAAGAGACTCGTAATGTGAATGCTCAGTGAGTAACGACGTCGTTTCATAACCAACTCCGAATTGGATGACATTGCTAAGTATTGTTCAATGTGGGTAAGTTGCAAAAAACCATTTCACATCGGTGTGTTTTCATCCGATCAAAAAGTGTCGATATGGTGAATATATCGCCCTTAGATTGAAGTGCTATCAGCGAGGCTGTTACACTGAAGCATCGCTGTTGGAATGGAATAATTAAAATGAATCTTGTCGTTGATACTCATACTCACACTTATGCAAGTGGTCACGCTTACAGCACGCTCATTGAAAACGCGCGTTCAGCTAAAGAAAATGGATTAGCAATGTTTTGCACAACCGATCATGCGCAGTCGATGCCTGGAGCGCCGCATTATTGGTTCTTCTCCAATCAACGTATTTTGCCGCGCTTTTTAGACGGTGTTGCCATTATCCGAGGCATTGAGTCCAACATCATGAATCGTGCTGGCGAGATTGATGTTCACCCTTCGGTTGACCAAAACTTAGATTGGGTGATCGCCAGTTTTCATGAGCCCGTATTTCAGCCTGCCGATAAAGCGGCGCATACCGAAGCGTTAATCAATGTGATTAAAGGTGGACGAGTGGATGCGCTAGGGCACTTAGGTAACCCTAATTTCGATTTTGATTTTGATGAGGTGATCGCCTGCGCCGCCCAGCATCACGTTGCGATAGAAATTAATAACAGCACCTTAAAAGGACACAGCAGGGTAGGGAGTGTCGATCGCTGTTATGAAATTGCTAAGGTGGCGAAAGCGCATGGTGCTTATGTTACCACTGGCAGCGATGCCCATTTTTGTCAAGATATCGGCCAACTTCAACTGGCCAGTGAACTGCTTGAGAACGTTGGTATTGCTGCTGAGAAAGTGATTACGCACAGTGTCGAGCAGTTTCTGGCCTTTTTAGTACTGCGCGGGCGAAAAGCGATCGCAGAATATCAAACACTATAAGCCGTAAAGAGGTCATAAAAAATGACAAAAATTTGTCCCTCTTTTATCTTGAGATCCATTAAACTTGGCACTTCTTGCCAGAATAAAAAGAAATAATTATGAAAAAAATAATGATATTAACAGCTTGCGCATTATTTGCGGCTAGCGTGTCGGCGGCTAATGTTGACTTAAAACAGAACATGAAACAAATGAAGCTTGAATTTAAACAAGCGGCAGAAGCGACCAGCGTTGAAACAATGCAAGCACCCATTGAGAGATTAAGTCAGTTGGTTGAAGAGTCAAAACGAGGAAATTATCCACCGGAGAAGCAAGATCTCTATTTAGAAGGGTTTAATAAGCTTTCAGTGGCATTAGACAAAATCGAAGTGGATCTTGAGCAAGGAAATTTAGAGCAAGCTCAACAAACGCTGCGGACGGTAGACGAACTGCGTGTTGAATACCACGAGCAGCGTAACCCAAGTATCTGGAAGCGCTTATTTGGTTAATCAGCTTTGTGGCCCCCTCACGATAACGTTGGATTGGTTATAACGTTCAATGGTTCGTGGGGTGGTCGCTGCCTGAAAACTGAGCTTGTAAGAAAGGCAGCAGTAGTAAGCCGATCACAGCGGCGCAAACAGAAATGGTGACAAAAAAGCCTCGCCATTCGAATTGCTCGACAATAATGGCTAACGGGTAACCGGCGAGCGCTGCGCCCATATACGCAAATAACCCCACAAACCCAGTTGCTGCGCCAGCCGAATCTTTGTGAGAACACTCCGCGGCGGCCATACCAATTAACATTTGTGGGCCAAAGACAAAAAAGCCAATCGTAAAAAAGCCAGCGGCTTGGAATACAAACCCCGTTAACGGCATCAGCCACAGCGCTGCCACCGAAAGAAAAATGCCCATTGAAAAAATCAGATTCATTGGCCCACGGTTGCCGCCAAACAGTTTGTCTGAGCCCCAGCCTGCGACTAACGATCCAATAAACCCACCGACTTCAAACAGCGAAAGCGCGCCATTAGCCGTGATCAAATCATAGCCTTGTTGCTCGGTAAGGTAGATATTTCCCCAATCATTGATGGCAGTACGCACTATGTAAACCAGTACATAGCTCAAGGCGAGTAACCAAATGTACTTATTTCCTAACACATATTTGTGCAAGATCTGTTTAGTGCTAAGGCCGAGGCCTTCATTTTCTTGCGCCAGTTCAAGGGCGTCATTACGCCATTGACCAACACTGGGTAAACCTTGGGTCATTGGTTTATCACGCAATCGCCAACATAAGAAAACCCCACCAATAACGGCTAAACAGCCCGGTACAATAAAACCTTCGCGCCAACTAAAATGGAAAGTGAGAAAGCCAACCAGTAATGGGATCAACGCGCCCCCCACGTTATGAGCGGTATTCCATAACGCCCACCAAAAACCACGTTCAGAGCGCGAATACCAAGTTGTCAGGAGTTTAGAGCAAGAAGGCCATCCCCAACCTTGGAACCAAGCATTGAGCACCCAGAGTAAGATGAACATACTGATTGAGCTTGAAAAGCCAAACAGAATATTGATAAAACCCGTTGCCATTAACCCTAGGCCCATAAAATAGCGCGGGTTGGAGCGGTCCGACAAAATCCCAGACAGAAATTTTGAGATACCATAGGTGATGTAAAACAAAGTACCCATGATGCCAATATCACTCTTATCTAAACCGAGGTCAGCAATCATCGCGGGCATGGCGTAATTCAAACTTTTACGCGTGAAGTAGAAAAGCGCATAACCGACATACATCGCCATCATGATGTGAAAGCGCCAATAACGGTACTGCTGGTTAACCTCCTGCGCTGATGCAAGAAGCGGTTGCGGTGGTTGAGAGCGTAGAAAATTTATCATAGTGCTTTATATTCCACGATTATAAGTGGGGCAGTGTGACGGTAAGCTGAGTGCCATTCTCGCTTAGATCGTGGTTGGCTGTTGTAGACTGACAGTGGCTAATAATCTGAAAGTGGCCACCCAATGCCTCGACTCGCTCACGCATACCTCGTAAACCAAAGCCGTTCAGCTGAGCTTGTGCTTTGAAACCGATGCCATCATCGTGAATGCGCAGTGTGACATCACTTGCCAACGAAAACTCAATCACAATGTGGCTAGCTTCCGCGTATTTTAAGGCGTTATTGAGCGCCTCTTGGCACAATCGATAAAGGGTCACTTTGGTGGCATCACTTAGCTTTTGCAGTTGAGCGGTTGAATTCCCCGTCCAAACCACTTGGGTTTGAATGCCGTGCGTCTCAAATTCAAGGTCACGCAGCAGTTGATCCAGTGCTTCGACTAGGCCTAAATCATCTAAGGTTTTAGGGCGTAAACGGGTTAGCAAACTTTTAGTTGTGTCGTAAACATTTAAAGAGAGAGATTCAATGGTTTTAGCACAATTGCTGGTGACGGGTTGAGATTCGACGCGTTGAATAATGCTGGCTTGAGTACGGATAGCGGTAATGTTTTGACCGATCTCATCGTGCAGCTCGCGAGCAATATCGCGCCGAACAGATTCTTCAGCTTTGACTAATTGGCGGGACAAATTTTGGTTACGATCAAGCTGTTGGCGCAGCTTGGTGTTGAGATCTCTTTGTCGCTGTACACCCATTCCCAGCAAAATGCCGGTTAAACTTTGTGCTGAAAGAGAGAGCAGGAGATCAGTGACTTCCATATTAGAGACACCACTACGAGCCGCGATCAATGCAATGCTATTGAGCAGCGTACCGAGCAATGCACCTTGCCAGCCGTAGCGAAAAGCGAGCAAAATGATCGGGATGGCTAAACAAAATGGCGCAAAACGCCGAAGTTCATCAGGTAAACCAATTTGCAGCGCAATGCTTAAAATAAATAGTAAAGAGTAGAGTAAGACGTGACGCGTGCGAAATTCGATATGACGAGAGACTAAGTTCGCCGTCAGTGGAACCCAAGTGCTTTGGAAAAGATAATTCCATATCAAATAGCAGCTTGGCACAATCATTAAGCCAGCTGTGATGCTGACTAACATCACCATTGACGCGGCATGGCCGTGGTAGGTGGTGGCCAGCGTATTAACGATAGCGCTGGCGAGGATCAACCCGCCCATCACAATAAAGCGACGCCACTGACTTCCGTGGTAGTAGCGCTGGGCGAGCAGGTTTAAGGGCAGCGTTGCGATACTGGCGGCGAGTACTGTCAGCCATTGAGGTTGTTCCATTAGCATGGCGAGCGCAATCGTCAGCCACCATTCTGCACCATAAATCGCGGGCCAGTAACGTTGTGGACTGTGCAGCGCAGTGCCTAAACGCAGAGCAAAAGGAAAGAAGAAGATCGCCAGTTCCGGATCGTTGACAAAATAGTAGGCGATAACCCACAAGCAAAACCAACTGCAAGAGAGCAGAAACCAAGCGCAGAGTGACGTAATAAAATAGCGTGGCATTAGAATGAGTCAGAAAAATATTTCGCTAAGGCCACGTTATTGCTCACACCTAACTTATCCATGGCATTGGCGCGATGGACATGAATGGTTTTGTGGCTAAGTCCAAGCTCATTGGCGACCGCTTTCACATCCAGCCCGGCAGCCAGCATTTCACTGATTTGCCGCTCACGTTTGGTCAACTGTGCTAATAGCTTTGCCTCGCGCTTGGGAGAGGTGAGTTTAAGCGCAATATCGGGTGTTAAGTAGCAACCACCATGGGCGCTGGTTCGTACGGCTTGGATAAGTTCATCTGGGCTACAACGTTTGCTTAAGTAGCCTCTTGCTCCAGCCTCCAAGGCTTTTTCGACCATGGCCGCGGAATCGTGAACGCTCAGCATAATGCATGCTATCCCAGAGGGTAGATCTTGAAGCAGCGACAGCCCGCTTTCATCAGGCATTGAAATATCAAGAATACAGACGTTTGCCCCTGTGCCGGGAAGCCCTGCGCGCGCTTCGGCCGCCGAGCTAAATTGGCCGACCACTTGGATATCGTCTTCAAGGTTCATGAGTTGGGCAAAGCCTGAACGTACCACGATATGGTCATCCACTAGTGCTACTTTGATCATCACAATCCCCGCTGTTTATATTGCCTGAGTAAAAAGGGAGCTTAAACTAACGCCACAGAGACAATTAAACAAGCAATATATCCCTTTGCTATGGATGCCATTGTAGAGGAGTCTAGCGCGTCAAAAAGGAAGGGGTGGCACAATAAAACGCGACACACTCATAAAAGAGAATATCGCGTTTGATTTTGCTGGGAGCTAAGCGGCAGCTGCGGCCAGCTTTAGCCTTTTCTCATGGCGGATCTTACGCTCTTCTGCGATCGCGACAAAAATCAGCAGTACGATACAGATCATCGCTGAAGTGTCGAGCGCAGCAAAGGTGCCCTTCCAGCCAGTGAGGCCAAAAATCGGTGTACCGTCGGCGATCATACCTAGGCCAAGTTTGGCAAAACTATCACCAATTAAGTAAGCAAAGGTGCCTTTAACGCCATCGGCGACACTGATCGCTTTTTTCGGCACAAAGCCAACCGCAGCAACACCAATCAGTAATTGTGGGCCAAAAACAAGGAAACCTAGCACAAACAGTGACCCGAGATACATAAACTCGCTGGTGGCGTGCTGATAGAATTCGAGCGCAACAATGATGAGTCCCAGAGAGACACAGGCGACCAAAGCTCGGCGGCCATTAGCAAGATCGGACAGATAACCCCACATTAAAGTGCCGACTAATGCGCCCACTTCAAAGAGAGTGAAGCCTGAAATGGCCGCTTCTTTTGACAAACCAAGTTCTTGATAGGCATACACAGTAGACCACTGGTCGATGCCGATACGCACGATGTAGAGGAAGATGTTGGCAAAGCAGAGTAACCAAATCACTTTGTTTTTCAAAATGTATTCAACAAAGATCTCACGTTTGGTCATTTGGTTTTCTTCCGCAGCAATATCTTCCTCACTGACCGCTTCATCAAACAACTCTTCGACCGTACCTAAACCGTATGCTTCAGGAGAGTCACTACCGTAACGCAAACCAATGAAACCCACCACTAATGCGATGATTGATGGGAACACAAACATGCCCACAACATGACCATTAAAGAGATAGTTTGCACCAAACAGTGCTACGCCTGCCGCACCTGCGCCGCCGACATTGTGCGACATATTCCATAAACCCAAGTAGGTGCCGCGTTTATTTTTGGGCGTCCATTTGGTGATAGTGGAGTAGCTTGATGGCCCACCAGTACTTTGGAAAAAACCGCTTAGCGCATAAAAAGCAACCATTAGGAAAATGCTGACGCTTGAACCGCCCATGCTCATGCTAAATCCAAGCATTGCAATACCAGAAAGGATCAGCATAAAAGGTAGGAACTGTTTCGTGTTCTTGCCATCGGCGTAGTAAGAGACCACTGTCTTACCAATCCCGTAAGTGATGGAGAAACCAAGACCAATCAGTCCTAGCTGTGTCATCGACAAGCCGTAGGTTGAAATCATATCGTTTTGTGCAACGTTGAAGTTTTTGCGCACTAAATACATCGCCATGTAGCCAATAAACACCACAAGGTATGATTGTAAAAATGGTTTGAACCACATTTTACGGCGTTCTGCTGCGGGGAGATCGAGGGTCGGTAGCCGAACCTGTTGCAAAAGTTTTAGCATGTGAAATCCTTAGAAAATCACGTCAAAGAAATCTCTGCTGTCAGTCAATTCACACCAGAGTCGAATGGCTAGCAACCGTCTGGCTGCATTATAGAGTGATTGTAAAAATCGGCTTGGCGATTGACTTGAGGGCATGGCCTAACTGAGTTAGGAATATTTCCTAGTTTGGGTGGATTGATAGACAAAGCGTGAATGGAGTCACATTGATATGCATCTTGAAACGTCGTCTTTAAGCTAACGATTTGTAGCGAACTTGAGGGTATTTGTTAAGTTTTTAGCGCTGCCGCACTGTTATTTTTATCATTGCGTTATATAGTGTCGACAAGAAAAAATTGAGTGTTGCTATGATTCGCCTAAACCGTTTTAACAGAATAATGTTGCTCACCAGCGCGCTCAGTTGGGTGTTGGTGTCGCTTATGCCTGTAATAAACGCGCATGGCAATACGGCGGGGGTTTGGGCCACACTGTGCACCATTAATGGTTTTGAGCTGGTTCAAATTGAAGAGGGAAAAGTACAGACACAGCATACGAAACCCTGTCCCTTTGCTCATTTCTCCACCTTTCATCAAGATTCACTTCCAACGACACCTTTACTGACACGACTGAACTTGTTTGTTTCAGACAGCTACACTTTTTTGGCTCTAAGTGTACGATTTGAAAAACAAGTTCCTCGTGCGCCACCATTATTTAATCTGTTGTACTGGTGTTAGAAAATAGCTTTGATCCCTTCCTCTATTCACTATTCAGAATAAAGCTCTAACGGTAAACCATCTGGGTCGGCGAAAAATGTGTATTCGCGACCAGTGAACTCATCAACGCGGATGGGCTCGACGATGACGCCTTTTTCCTCTAAATACGCTTTGACTTCACTGACACTGTTCACCACAAACGCTAAATGTCGTAGCCCTTGAGCTTCAGGGAAGCTTGGTCTTGGTGGTGTATTTGGAAATGAGAACAGTTCAATTTGTCCACCATCGGGCAGAGCAAGATCCAGCTTGTATGAATCGCGAGCGGCGCGGTAATTTTCAGCAATAACAGGCAGCCCTAAGATCTGAGTATAAAACGCTTTGGAACGTGCGTAGTCTGAACAAATAATTGCCGCGTGGTGGATTCGTTTTAGCATGATTAACCTTTATTTATTGAGTTTGCTGACCAAATGTTCAGTGACGTAATCAATGAACACCCGCAGCCTTGCTGGCATGTACTTGGTTTGTGGATATTGCATGGCAATTGATCCGTAGTAATTACTTTTGATCGTCCAATCGGCTAATAGCCGGACGACGCTGCCTTCAACGAGCGCTTGCTGAATGACAAAATCATGGAAGATGCCGATACCTAAGCCATTTTTCACGCCGTTCAAACGCATTTGTGAGTGGTTTACTGCATAGCGGCCTGAGACGGCCACTGTATGGAACTCATCTTCTTTATGAAAATCCCAGAGATGGTCACGCTCGGTTTCGGCAAGATACAAGCAGTCGTGAGCCGTTAATTCGATAGGGTGGATTGGCGTGCCTCTGGCCGCTATATATTCTGGGCTGGCGCACAACACTAAGTGGGTTTTGCCAATTTCACGCAATACCAAGTTTTCATCTGGCTTATCAGTCAGTTTAAACGCCACATCAATATTGTGTTTGAATAAATCGATCGCACCATCTGCAGCTCTCAGCTTAAGTTGAATTTCAGGGTATTGAGTTAGAAAAGGAAGCACAAGGGGTTGCAGAACTGAGTTCAAAAATGCTTCAGGTGCCGCAACAGTGAGTGCGCCTGCAGGTTCGGTGTGGTCAGAGGTTGAAAGCTCAACCGCTTGCTGCGCAGCGTTGACCATCAACAGACTTTGATCATAAACGCGCTTTCCTGCCTGAGTGATTAAGAGCTGGCGCGTGGTTCGCTCAAATAACTTCACTGATAGCGCTTGTTCTAAACGGGTAATCAATTTACTTAATGCCGAAGGTGTTACCCCCAGCTTTTGAGCTGCTGCCGTAAAGCTACCTTCATTGACGACGAGAATGAAAGCCGCTAAATCAGGCAGCAGGGCGATAAGACGATGCGTGATCATAATTGTATTTGTGCCTGAAGTTCACGAATGGTTTTCCATGTCATGGGATAATAGTCGTAAATGGGATCAACTAAAATACCATTAAGCAATTTTACAGTGTAAATGAAGGGTCTATTTTTCGTTTAGGCTGCCCTACACCATAGCTATTGCGCTATATAAAAATAAGGACGTAGCAATGTCTTCTGCATTTTATCAACAGATCCAAAACCAGCTTGAGGAAATCAAAGCGGAAGGTCTGTATAAATCTGAACGTGTGATTACCTCGCAACAACAAGCGGCGGTCGAAATTTCTACTGGTGAAGAAGTGTTGAACTTCTGTGCCAACAACTACCTTGGTTTGGCTAATCACCCTGCGTTGGTTGAAGCGGCGAAGCAAGGCATGGACAGTCACGGCTTTGGTATGGCTTCGGTACGTTTCATCTGTGGTACGCAAGATATTCATAAGCAACTGGAACAGAAGCTCTCTCAATTCTTAGGTAAAGAAGATACGATTCTTTACACCTCATGTTTTGATGCAAACACCGGTTTATTTGAAACTATTTTAGATAAAGAAGACGCGATTATCTCTGACGCGTTGAACCATGCCTCAATCATTGATGGTGTGCGTTTATGTAAAGCGATGCGTTTTCGTTACTCCAACAATAACATGCAAGAGTTGGAACAGCAGTTGATCGCAGCCGATGCGGCGGGCGCTCGTAATAAGCTCATCGTAACGGATGGTGTATTCTCAATGGATGGCGTAGTCGCAAACTTGCCCGCGATTTGTGATTTAGCCGATCAATACAACGCGCTCGTCATGGTGGATGATTCACACGCGGTTGGATTTATGGGTGCAAATGGCCGTGGCACGCATGAATACCATGATGTGATTGACCGTATTGATATCATCACCGGTACCCTTGGTAAAGCGATGGGTGGTGCCTCAGGTGGCTACACTTCCGGTAAAAAAGAGGTAATTGATTGGCTTCGTCAACGTTCACGTCCTTATTTATTCTCTAATTCGGTTGCGCCAGCGATTGTTGCAGCATCGATTCGCGTGCTGGATTTACTGGCAGAAAGCGCCGCGCTTCGCGACCAACTTTGGGATAACGCCGCGCATTTCCGTACTCGTATGGAAGGCGCGGGGTTCACTATGGGTGGCGCGGATCACGCCATCATCCCGATTATGCTCGGCGATGCTATCGTTGCAGCAGAGTTTGCAGAACGAGCACTAGCTAAGGGCATTTATGTTGTTGGTTTCTCGTTCCCTGTCGTGCCAAAAGGCCAAGCTCGTATTAGAACACAAATGTCAGCCGCGCATAGCCGCGAGCAACTCGACCACGCCATTGATGCGTTTATTGCTGTTGGCCAAGAAATGGGGCTCATTAGATGAAAATTAAAGCATTATCCAAACTTAAACCAGAGCAAGGTATTTGGATGACCGAAGTGCCAATGCCTGAGCTTGGTCACAACGATCTGCTGATTAAAATTAAGAAAACCGCAATTTGTGGCACCGATGTTCACATCTATAACTGGGATGAGTGGTCACAAAAAACCATCCCAGTGCCAATGGTGGTTGGCCATGAATACGTCGGTGAAGTGGTTGGCATTGGTCAAGAAGTTCGCGGTTTTGAATTAGGTGATCGCGTGTCTGGCGAAGGTCATATTACTTGCGGCCATTGTCGAAATTGCCGCGGTGGTCGTACTCACTTATGTCGTAATACTGTGGGTGTTGGTGTGAACCGCACTGGTGCATTTTCTGAATACTTAGTTATCCCTGCGTTTAATGCTTTCAAGATCCCAGATGGTATTTCCGATGATCTAGCCTCGATTTTTGACCCATTTGGTAACGCGGTACATACCGCATTGTCATTTGATTTAGTCGGCGAAGATGTGCTGATCACTGGTGCTGGTCCAATCGGTATCATGGCGGCCGCAGTGGCGAAACACGTTGGTGCGCGCCATGTGGTGATCACCGATGTCAACGAATATCGCCTTGAACTTGCGCGCAAAATGGGCGTGACACGCGCCGTGAATGTTGCGGAACAAAAGTTAGAAGAGGTCATGAGTGAACTTGGCATGACAGAAGGTTTTGACGTCGGCCTTGAAATGTCAGGCGTACCGAGTGCCTTTAGTTCTATGCTGAAAACCATGAATCACGGTGGTCGTATTGCTTTATTAGGTATCCCACCTTCAGATATGGCGATCGATTGGAACCAAGTGATCTTCAAAGGTTTGGTGATCAAAGGTATCTATGGCCGTGAAATGTTCGAAACTTGGTATAAGATGGCAAGCCTCATTCAATCTGGCCTCGATCTAACGCCAATCATCACTCACCATTACAAAATTGATGACTTTCAAACGGGCTTCGATGCTATGCGCAGCGGGCTTTCTGGCAAAGTTATCCTTGATTGGCAGTAACCGGAAATCTCTCCACAAAGCGCTCCATAAGGGGCGCTTTGTTTTTGATTAGCACTGTTTTTATAAACAGTAAAGTGGAAAATAAAACCGTATTCAACCTTTCAAAAAGCCCCAATTTAGCCCCAAACACTTTCAAAAATTCCACTGCTAGTCACCAGTTTAGCCCCAAGATTTCGAATCAAGGTTTGAGGTATCTGTTCTTCAAAAGGCTAATGGTTGGTGTTTTTTGTTGCTCAAAATCGTTTTTGGACAATTCCTTGTCAGTGGCTTTCCTAAATTAGCATCTCACGGATAATTTCAGGTATTGCAAACCTTCAATCAAGTCGCCAAATTCACTCAGCCACTACAGACTTACTTTCTAACCTTTTTCGCATATATGGGCTTTTCATATCGACAATCCAATTCAATATAGGTGTAGGGTCTTTAGTAACTGGGTATGCTGCATCACCCTCGATCCAAGGCCACACTAAAAGAGCTTTATACTGAGCAGTCGTTGATATTGTATTGTTATTTTGAAAGTACGTAATGATCTCTTCAGGAGCTTTTATACATTCAAGTACATCAGCTTTAAAGTAATCGTACATAAAATCGGTACTTTCTATAGATTTTTGATGAATTATCGAGTTTCTAAGTTTCTCTAGATTCTTAAATTTGGTGAAAAGCCTTTGCGGAAGCTGTTTACAGCTATAGATTTCAGGTAATAGAGATTTAAATTTATCGCTCAAACTGAGCCAACGTTCTATACCTTCCTTATTATAAGATTCTTGAATTCCTTGTTTTGGTTTGTCTTTATAATGTACAAATTCAGAAGGAATACTGATGTTTGCGAATGCTTCAAGTGCGGTATAACCAAATACTATAGCGGTTTGAACTAGCTCTATGTAATCCGATATAAGAGTACAGTTTTCCCATAACTTTTCAGATCTAAGCTCACCCTCATCATAGCTTTTAGATATCGTGTCTTTATGCATTTTTTCTGCACGTTGAAGTGCTTTTTTACTGTTCGAAAGTAGTAGCGAAATATTGTTTGGAACAAAGTAACTAATAGATTTATTTTTGTTCAACTTAACGCTATCAACCTCTTGGAACGCAACGTTCATCTGGTAAGTTGGATTTGGGTGTTCTCTAGAATCAATACAAAAAGGTTTAAGGGCACGAATGTCATAGTAGCCATATTTAGTAACGTCTGTACCTACGACCATCATAGAGCGAACTCCGTTTTTCTCAGATTTTTTAGCCAATTTTTAACCTCAACAGAAAGTCCAAATTAGAATCATGATATCAAAACTCTGCATACTCAATAAGTAGATATACAACAATACGGAAAGAGTTTTATAAAGTTGTGGGATAGAAAATGCCACGGATAAAAATTCAACCTATGGCGATTTTGGACATTTGTGAGCTATCGGTTTTGCTAAATTAGTATTTTATGCATTACTTAAAGTATAGCAAAGTGCTCATTAGTAACATTTATTAGCGACTGATGATTAATTTCAATCCTAATCCTCCCATCACTGACCCAGACAAATAATCAATAAATTTTTTAAATTTTAAATACGCTTGACGAGGGCGTGAAGCAGATAAAACTAAAGCAGCAATAAGATACCATCCTGCATTACTCAAAAATGTACAGATTGGAACCGCAATAAAGAAATACATAGGTATGTTTTGCGGAAGCAGTGTTGTAAATACGCTGGCAAATACGATGGCTGTTTTTGGATTACTGAGTTGGATTCCTAAACCTAATAAGTACGAACGAAATAAGGGAATGTCTTGGCATCGAGTAGCATCTATGGTCTGTAACGGAATTCGAGCTGATCTCACAATTCCAAATGCCAAAAACAAGAGATAGCATCCGCCTGCAATTTTAAATATTAAATAGCTTACCGGAATCAGGCTAAAAATTGTTTGTAATCCGAGTAAGGCGGCAACCGATAGAACTAAAGCACCTGTCCCCATACCTAACGCGGTAAAAATCCCATGCCGTCTTGAAAGTGAAATTGCTCGTCTGGCAACAAAGATAAAGCTGGGACCCGGACTCATAGCGCCGAGAGTAAGCGCTCCAGTGATTGCCAATATTGGCATGTATGTTTGCAAATCAATGTCCATGTGTTTGCTCACTAACTATCTATAAAAAACCAGCTCAATGAGCCGGTGATAAAATAAAAAGCAACCAGAAACTTAACTTTATGCTTGATAGGCTTTCGCTAGTTTATCCAAAAATTCGTGTAGCTTTTGGTTCATCTCATCATAGTCATGATTCATTAGTACTTCAGGGGCATCAACGAAACGATAGTTTGCTGCCTTGCTGAGATCATCATTTTCGATCAGCAACGCTACAACATCTTTAGTCAATTCCATATGACACTGAAAACCAAACACCAAATCGCTAT
Organism: Vibrio sp. V12_P9A6T4; assembly: GCF_963874835.1. Taxonomy (NCBI): domain Bacteria; kingdom Pseudomonadati; phylum Pseudomonadota; class Gammaproteobacteria; order Vibrionales; family Vibrionaceae; genus Vibrio; species Vibrio sp. V12_P9A6T4. Next base: position 24,642 of record NZ_CAWNJO010000064.1, read on the forward strand.
AAGCAACGATTTGTCGAGGACAGCCTTCACTGTACGCGACAATTTTGGCGTCTGGAGTCAGTCCCGGCATGTCGTTGTGCCAATGGCCCACTTCCAGAACGGAGCCAAAATGGTCAAACAGTGGATGGGTACTGCCGTCTTTGGTTAGCGTGATAGGGAACTTACCAATTTCGCGTTCAGGGCTATGCGCATAGTGAGCACCTAATGCTTCACCAATGAGTTGAGATCCCAAACAAATACCAAGTACTACTTTTCCTGCATCAATCGCTTTTGTTATTACTGCCTGTTCACCTTTGGTATCGAAATGAGCACATTGCTCGATGGTGGTCACAGGATCTTGTGGGCCGCCCATGACAATCAGAAAATCAATATCATCTACTTTTTCCGGAAGAGAGTCACCGTCATAAACCCGAGAGTAAGTCGTTGTATAGCCGCGAGCTTTGGCCCAAGACTCATAAGCTCCCGGAGCTTCAAAATGTTCATGGATGATAAAGTGAATGTGCATCATTTGGCCCTTTTGTTTTTTGATAACAATTGAATGATGATGTTATATCAAAACAAACTGGCGTAATTTATAATAACTGACAATTAATGTAGATAAGCCGCCATTTATGCAAGCTAACAATTTAATCAGAGATTTTCCAGATAAACAATTTATAACTAAAACGACTATCATGGCCTCTGGTTATATTGATGATTTCCATTCACATCCATGGCACCAAATCGTCTTCCCACGCCAAGGTTTGTTACAATCAGACATTAGTGATAAAAGTGGAATAGTCCCTCACAATGGTATGCTCTTTATCCCCGCCAATACCATTCATAAGTCTGTTGCAATTACAGACACACAATTTTTAGCGATTTACCTCAACCCTAACAAACATGTGCAGTATGGAAGTGAGCCTAAATCCTGTCAGGTAAACTTCTTCCTCAAAGAGTTGATATTGCTTTTGTTTGAAAGTGATACGCTTTCACAGCCGGAATCCAACTTGGCACATTTGTTAACGGTCTTACGAGATCAGATCGAGGCAGCAAAAAGTTATGAAATACCACTTCTCATCCCTACGGACAAACGCCTTTTATCTATTTTTCTACAGCTTAAACAGCAACCTGACTTACCGTTTACGTTAAAAGAATGGGCAAAAAAAGTCGGAGCATCTGAGCGCACATTGTCCAGATTATGTGCGAAAGAGTTCTCTCAATCATTTGCTCTGTGGCGACAAAATATAAGGCTGGTTTTATCTCTGCCATTATTAAGCTCGGAAATGAGCATACAGGAAGTTGCTATGGAGTTGGGGTACGCATCTGATTCATCCTATGTACAGGCTTTTAAAAAGCTGTTCAATCAGACACCAAGAAAATACCGAACTGCAAACCTATAAACGAATACAGACTCTCTAATACACGGATTACACCACTTTTGAGATTATTTTTAGTATAGCAAAATCAAGAACCATCTCTGATGCACTATCTGAGACGAAACTCACTTTGGGGCAAAAGTTTGTTGTCATGTCTATCTATTTGGTTGTAGGAGTTATGGTGATTCTGTTCGGTAGGATCAAAAAACCGCCTAATCGGCGGTTATTGATTCCTCACTTTTTCTAGCTCTTGCCATACCCGTTCGGATTCTTTCTTGTTCGATTCAACCAGCCATTTACCGTAGACCCTTGCGACCATGGTGATATCTGCGTGGCCCATTTGTTGTGCCAAGTAACTCACGTTGACGTTAGCGTGAGTGATCATCCAACTGGCGTAGGTATGTCGAAGTTGATACTGATTACGGTATCGGACGCCTCCTTTTTTACACAGTGCCGTCCACATTCGGCCTAGTGCACGTTTACCGTAATAGTCATATCCACTGACCTTCTGCTCCCGAACGACTTTGGGATTGAACACAAAACGCAGAGACTCTTTTCTGTAGGCCTGACCGGGTAATTCGACATCGTACTCTTTAGGCTCTAACGAGTAGGTTAAATATTGTTGAGCTTTTAAAGCATCTAAAGCGGGTGGCAGTAGGTCAACAAACCGCTCTTTGTCTGTTTTGGTGGTTTTTAATCCGCGCATATCATAAGTTGAACGGCGGATATGAATCGTTTTATTCTCAAAATCCACATCCTCCCACGCCAGTGCACAAAGCTCGCCACTGCGTATGCCACTATAGACAATCAATGTCACGATATTGCGGTGTTGCAGTTGGTGGCTGTGTTTCAAAATACTGTCAATCTCCGCCATCGAAAAGGGTTGAATATCGACTTCGCTTTCTTTCACCCTTTGCAAAACCTTGGACAAATCGCGACTGACGTATTCCATTTTATAGAGCCAAGCTAGGAAGGCGTTGATTGTCACCAAATTTCGATTAATGGTGCGACCCGTTTTTCCTTTAACTAGCTCTTGGCGAAACTCCGTTAATGTGCGAGGTGAAAGAGTGTCACTACTTCTTGTTTTTCCGTATATTTCAATAAAGTCCCTTAACACCCAATCATATCTTTGCAACGTAGAACGGCGGATATCGTGATCTTTGTAGTCAAGGAACTGCTTGGTAAGTTGCTGTAAATTCTTTGCCTGCGGCACACCTGATGCGTGTTTCGACTCTGGAAAATGCGTGGAGTAGTTAAAAGTCCCGATTTTCATTTCATAGAGAATGGCTTCTCTTTTCTGTCTCGCAAAGTTTATGTTTTGTTTGTTTGGTGTTAGGCCTAAGGATTCTCTATATCTTTTGCCGTTATAGTAAAAGACGATCCTTAAGCTGTTGCCATGTACTTCAATGCCTGATGGAAGATTATCCGTTATTTGGTTCGATGCCATTTATTCCACTCCTCAATATCAATCATCCAAGTACCACGAATTTTTTTCATGACCGTTGATGGATAAAACCCATCGAGAGCTTTCTCTCTTAGCGTCTTTGCACTGAGGCCTATGACCTCGGCTGCTTTTTTAAGAGTGATGATGGAAATTTGCGATTGACTCATATTGCCTACCTTTCGATGCCATCTTGTTCACCAATCTTTTTGCTGTAGTGCATTGCGCCAAGTTTTTTAGCGAGTGGAGCTGCATCATTGGCAAACATGTTGAGAAATGATGGTGTAATCGTGATTTCTGCAGGGCATTCACGGCTTAGCCCCCAGCTATCGTCTGTGGGATAAAGCGTTAGCGCGATTACTGAACAAAGTAAGCGTTCGCTAAAGTAAGGTGGTGAAGTGGTTACTGTTCCGTATTGGGTATCAATGGTTGCCGCCATGGATAATTCCTCGCATTGTAATTTTGGACTATGAGCAATAGTTGCCCTTGATATGCGTCATTAGTCTCGCATTAGCATCCTATATTACATATTGGAATTATAT
>NZ_CAWNJO010000065.1:0-27179 GCF_963874835.1 Vibrio sp. V12_P9A6T4
GATCCGGCTGAACATTTAATTCCAAGACTTCACAATCTTTCATATTGCACAAAATATAGATTGAGCGATAAAGCTCTTTACCTACATTCCCTTTCAAGATCTTAAATCTGTATTTCGGTGTCCAAACTATGTGGTATTTGCAACGCCAATATACATGTGATGAACTTCTATAATCGCCCATGTTTTTAGTTTCCTCTTACTTGTGGTGAATAAGAGGTTTACTTCTAGCATGGGCACTCCTTCGGGCAATAGCCCCAAGGTTGAATCACCACCGCCCAAGGCGGTGGTTTAGGGATGACAACAAAAAGGCGAACTTCTCAGTTCGCCTTTATTTTTGAATATTGATAACAAAGTCAGTCACAACCTAAAAGATGATCATAAACTGTGACGACGAGTCATCAACATCAGCACCTACTCTTGGTAGTTATCGATACTTGGGCATGAGCAGACAAGGTTACGGTCGCCGTAAACGTTATCGACGCGGCTCACGGTTGGCCAGTATTTTGATGCCTTAGTATGAGCGGATGGGAAGCAAGCCGTTTCACGAGAATATGGATGAGTCCATGCTTCACTTGCGAGATCCGATTGTGTATGCGGCGCATTCACTAACGGGTTGTCGGCTAATGGCCATTCGCCTGATTGAACTTTCTCCATTTCGGCGCGAATCGCAATCATCGCCTCGCAGAAGCGATCCAATTCGGCTAAGTCTTCCGATTCGGTTGGTTCAATCATCAAGGTGCCAGCAACAGGGAATGACATCGTCGGTGCGTGGAAGCCATAATCCATCAAACGTTTAGCAATGTCTTCTTCGCTGATACCTGTCGCTTCTTTAAGCGGACGAATGTCAATAATGCATTCGTGCGCTACGCGGCCGTTACTACCACGGTAAAGAATAGGGTAGTGTGGGCGCAGTCTTTCCATCACATAGTTAGCATTTAAAATAGCGACTTGAGTAGCCGTGGTTAAGCCTTCTGCACCCATCATGGCAATATAAGCCCATGAGATAGGTAAAATAGAAGCGCTGCCTAAATCGGCCGCAGATACGGCGTGATCGCTGCCTTCAACTCCCCCTTCAATATGTCCCGGTAGGAAAGGCGCTAGGTGAGATTTTACACCAATCGGCCCCATACCTGGGCCACCGCCACCATGAGGAATACAGAATGTTTTGTGTAGGTTGAGGTGAGAAACATCAGAGCCAATAAAGCCCGGATTGGTTAAACCAACTTGCGCGTTCATGTTGGCACCATCAAGGTAAACTTGGCCGCCTGCGGCGTGAACCATGTTACACACTTCTTTAACTTGTTCTTCGTAAACGCCGTGCGTTGAAGGATAAGTGATCATGATGCTAGAGAGGTGCTCTTTATGCTTCTCAATTTTGTCTGCGAGGTCTGCGATATCAACGTTGCCGTTATTATCACATTTCACGACCACCACCTTCATCGAAACCATTGAAGCGGTTGCAGGGTTGGTGCCGTGTGCTGAGCTCGGAATTAAGCAGACGTTACGGTGCCCTTCACCACGGCTTTTGTGGTAGCGCTGAATCGCTACAAGCCCTGCATATTCGCCAGAAGCACCGGAATTTGGTTGTAGCGAGAAGGCATCATAGCCTGTGATTTCACAGAGCTTTTCTTTTAAATCTTTAGCGAGAGCGGCGTAACCTGCGGCTTGCTCTTTCGGTGCAAATGGATGGATCGAACCAAATTCAGGCCAAGTGACAGGGATCATCTCCGCTGCGGCGTTCAGTTTCATGGTGCAACTGCCAAGCGGGATCATGCCGTGAGTTAATGAAAAATCTTTATTCTCAAGTTTTTTCAAATAACGCATCATTTGTGTTTCGCTGTGATAGGTGTTGAACACAGGATGCGTTAGGAAGCGAGATTGACGACGGCAGTGTTCTGGAATCGCTGCAAATTCGTTGGCGGCAATTTCTGCCGACAGCGCGCTTACCGATTGCTTAATATCGAAAACCGCAAACAGGGTTTCAAGATCAGCTGTGGTGGTGGTTTCATCTAAACTGATGCCCAATTGGTCATCAAATCGGCGTAAGTTGATGTCGGCTTGCTGCGCTTTTGCGTACAGAGCTTGAGTTTGAGCGGCGCTCTTTAAGGTAATCGTGTCAAAGAAGCTGTTATGCACCAATTCGTAACCCGCTTGAGTTAAGCCTGCCGCTAGAATTGCTGTCATATGATGAGTACGGCGCGCAATGGTGCGCAACCCTTCTGCGCCATGATAGACCGCATAAAACGAGGCCATATTAGCCAGCAGAGCTTGCGCGGTACAGATGTTCGAGGTCGCTTTTTCGCGGCGAATGTGCTGCTCGCGAGTTTGCATTGCCATGCGCAGTGCTGGGTTACCTTTGGCGTCAATCGACACTCCGATCACGCGGCCGGGCATAGTGCGTTTGTGCGCTTCACGCGTGGCCATAAAGGCGGCGTGTGGGCCGCCGTAACCCATAGGGACACCGAAACGTTGAGCTGAGCCAATCACGACATCCGCTCCCATTTCACCTGCTGGTTTCAGCAAGGTGCTGGCCAGTAAATCCGTGGCAACAGTAACCAAGATTTTATTGGCTTGCGCTTTAGCAATCAGGTCGCTTAAATCACGCACTTCACCTGTGGTGCTTGGGTATTGCAGCAGCGCGCCAAACACATCTTGTTCAGGCAATGAGTCGAGTGCGCCGATTTGTACCTCAAAACCGATAAATTCAGCGCGAGTTTTTACCACTTCAATGGTTTGTGGATGAACATCGTCCGCCACAAAAAAGACGTTACTTTTGCTTTTTCCTGCGCGTTTACACAGTGTCATTGCTTCGCCAGCGGCCGTTGCTTCATCGAGCAGCGACGCGTTGGCAATATCCATTGCTGTTAAATCCATCACCATTTGTTGGTAGTTAAGCAGCGACTCCAAACGACCTTGAGAGATTTCTGGCTGGTAGGGTGTGTAAGCCGTATACCAGCCAGGATTTTCCAGTACGTTACGCAAAATGACGTTCGGCGTGAAGGTGTTGTAGTAACCTTGACCAATGAACGTGCGTTTAATCTGATTTTGATTGGCAAATACTTTCATCGCGCTGAGCATATCGGCTTCGCTTTTAGGCGCAGCAAGGGACATTGGGCTTTCTAAACGAATTTGCGCAGGAACGGTTTGTTCGATTAACACGGCTAAGCTTTCGGCGTTAATCGCGTTGAGCATTTTTTGTTGATCGGCTGGGTTGGGTCCGTTGTGGCGTGCAACAAACTCATTTTCGGTACTTAACTGGCTAAGCAGTGGGCTGTGAAGTAATTCAGTCATTTCCTTTACCTTTTCAAAGATCGTGTGCGACCTTAAAAAAAAGCCGCCCATGCTGGGCAGCTTTGATCCGTGATGGGCTAATTAATCTTCTTCGATAGAGTTTTGGTACTCTTCTGCATTTTTTAGATTGTCGAGTTCAGAAGCATCAGACATCTTCACTTTCACAATCCAGCCACCTTCATACGGTTCTTCGTTGATGAGTTCTGGGCTATCTTCTAACTCTTCGTTGATTTCAACGATGACACCTGTAATCGGTGCGTAAATATCTGAAGCGGCTTTGACAGATTCAACCAGAGAAAAACTGTCTCCAGCATCAATTTCTGTATCTACTTCAGGTAGGTCAACAAACACGACGTCACCAAGCATCTCTTGCGCATGCTCAGAAATACCGATGGTCACTGTGCCGTCACCGTTGTCGCGCACCCACTCGTGGCTATCTGCAAACTTCAGTGTATTGTCCATTGCTTTATCTCCAAAAAAGTATCGTATTGATTTGAACTTGTGTTTAATTTAAAAAAGCTATTGATAGAGTGGGAAGCGTTGGCACAGCGCTTTAACTTGTTTGCGCACACGTTGCTCAACATCACTGTTTCCTTCTGGGCTCACAACAAGGCCATCGAGAACATCGCCAATCCACTTACCGATGAGTTTGAATTCTTCACGACCAAAACCACGGCTGGTTCCAGCTGGCGTACCTAAACGAATACCCGAAGTAATCATAGGCTTCTCGGTATCAAATGGGATGCCATTTTTGTTACATGTGATTCCTGCACGTTCTAATGCTTGTTCGGCGATATTCCCCTTCAGCCCTTTAGGGCGAAGATCAACAAGCATGAGATGAGTGTCAGTCCCGCCAGTCACAATGTCACAACCGCGAGTTTGCAATACTTCGGCGAGAACTTTTGCGTTATCGATCACCGAATCAATATAACGATGAAACTCAGGGCCCAGCGCTTCGCCTAGTGCTACCGCTTTGGCTGCAATCACGTGCATTAACGGGCCACCTTGCAGGCCGGGGAAAACCGCCGAGTTAATTTTTTTGCTGATCTCTTCGCTGTTGGTCAAAACCATACCGCCTCGTGGGCCGCGCAAGGTTTTATGTGTGGTGGTCGTGACAACGTGGGCATGCGGCAATGGGCTTGGGTGAGCACCAGTGGCGACTAATCCGGCAATATGCGCCATATCGACCATTAAGAGCGCGCCCACTTCATCAGCAATGGCTCGGAATTTGGCAAAATCAATCACGCGAGGAATGGCAGAGCCGCCCGCAATGATCATTTTTGGTTGATGCTCTAACGCGAGGCTGCGTACATCATCATAATTGATTTCTAAGGTCGTGCTATCGACACCATATTGGATAGCATTAAACCACTTACCAGAGAGGGCAGGCCGAGCGCCATGAGTGAGGTGGCCTCCGGCATCCAGAGACATACCTAAAATCGTGTCACCCGGTTGCAGTAAAGCCAGCATCACCGCGCCATTAGCTTGTGCGCCTGAATGCGGCTGCACGTTGGCGTATTGACAATGGAATAGGGATTTTGCACGTTCAATCGCAATGGTTTCGACGGTATCAACGTGTTCGCAACCACCGTAATAGCGACGGCCGGGGTAGCCTTCTGCATATTTATTGGTGAGACAAGTACCTTGCGCTTGCATAACGGCTTTTGAAACGATGTTTTCTGAGGCGATCAGCTCAATTTGTTCATTTTGGCGCACGTATTCGGCTTGAATACCCGCAAAGACAGCATCATCAGTGGCAGCAAGGTTGGTTGAGAAAAAGCTCTCAAGGCAGTGGTTGGGGTAACTTTTGTTCACGTTGGCATTCATGGTAGATGACCTTCCAATAATCCGACGGATTGGCTAAACATTCCGTCATTCCTTTTTAGTGGCTGCCTTATCGTTAAGCCGTTAGGCGACAACAAAAAAGCAGAGTGTCAGTTATCCTTAAACTGGATTGCAACCCCAACAATACGGGGTGAAAAGCCACTTAAACCTTGTTAAATCCCTAACCGCAATAAGTGGTAAACTGCATCTCTTTATCTAACAAGTCAGTAACATACTCTTTGACTTATAAACAATCAATCAAAAATTTCCTATAGGAAACATGGTTTCTTTTTTTGTAAGCAAGAGCACGCTTTATTTACGTGCAGCCTCTTTAACCTTGCGTTGGCTTTATGCCACAATGATGGCCGAAATCAGGAAGATAACAATCGAGGGAAAGCATGTCTGAAGACATTTATGATGAGTACCCATCGTTGACTTTGGCCAAGGAAACTGGTGAACAAACGATCGAACCACTTAAGCTTGGGCAACGTATTAAAGAGATCCGTTCTAAGCTTGGGATTACGCTAGAAGAGGCGAGCCAGCGGACAGGATTAGCTCGATCTACATTGAGTAAAATCGAAAACGAACAGATTTCTCCAACCTACCAAGCGATGCAAAAACTCGCTCATGGATTGCAGATAGATATGCCTCAACTATTTGAGCCACCAAAGAAAATTGTGGCAACAGGTCGTAGGGATATTTCTCGTATTGGTCAGGGAAAGCCGCATCCCACCCCAACTTACGAGCATGAATTGCTCGCCACGCAGCTCTCTAATAAGAAAATGATGCCGTTTAAAAGCCGAGTGCGAGCTCGTGCATTTGAAGAGTACAGTGACTGGGTTCGTCACGATGGTGAGGAGTTTTTGTTGATCCTCACGGGTGAAGTTTTGTTCTATAGCGAATTTTATGAACCGGTTCGATTGGCGGAAGGTGATAGCGTTTATTACGACGCTAACATGGGGCACATGCTGGTCTCTGTCAGCGAAGAGGATGCATTGATTTTGTGGGTTACGGCAAAATGAGTGTGAAAATGCGAAGTTTCTTATAGTGACGGCAATCGTTTGCTATTTGTTGGCTTTGCCCTCTGTAGTGTGCTTTTAATCACTTTTAGCTCAGGCGATGGTAAGCATCTCGCGACTTCTAATTGTGATTGGGTTGTTAATTTTGACAATTCATCTTGTTTTGAACTTGTTAATCCGTCCGAACGGGCGCATTCTTGTTCACTATTGGAAACATGGTTTCCTCTTCTTTGGACATAATAGCCAAAATTTGGTGGTGAATTCCCTGCTGGGTCGGCTGAAATGGAGATAAAAATGACTCAAGAACATGCAAATCAAACATTACTCACTACTCCTTTACATGCGCTGCACATCGAAGTTGGAGCGAAAATGGTGCCATTTGCTGGCTATGACATGCCCGTTCAGTACCCATTAGGGGTAAAGAAAGAGCATTTGCATACTCGCGAGGCGGCTGGTTTGTTTGATGTTTCGCATATGGGCCAACTTCGTTTGCATGGAGCCAATGCCGCGCAAGCATTGGAGTCATTGGTTCCGGTCGATATTATTGACTTACCAGCAGGCAAGCAGCGTTACGCCTTTTTCACCAATGCACAAGGTGGCATCATGGATGACTTGATGGTTGCTAACCTTGATGATCATCTGTTTGTTGTGGTTAATGCGGCTTGTAAAGCACAAGATATTGCTCATCTACAAGCACATTTGCCACAAGGTGTTGAGCTCGAAGTCATTGACGATCGCGCGCTGTTAGCGCTGCAAGGGCCAAAAGCCGCTGAAGTGTTAGCTCGCCTGCAACCACAAGTGATGACGATGCACTTTATGGATATTCAGCTGATGGACATCGACGGAGCTCAATGCATTGTCAGCAGAAGTGGTTATACCGGTGAAGATGGTTATGAAATTTCTGTACCAGCAGAGCAGGCCGAAGCATTGGCGCGTAAACTGACCTCTTATGAAGAAGTGGAATGGATTGGTCTGGGCGCGCGCGATTCACTGCGTTTAGAGTGCGGTTTGTGCCTTTACGGGCATGATCTTGATACCACCACAACGCCAGTTGAAGCGAGCTTGTTATGGGCGATAAGCAAAGTGCGTCGTGCTGAAGGTGAGCGTGCGGGTGGTTTCCCGGGTGCAGACATCATTCTTGGGCAGATCGAAAGCAAAGATGTTGCACGTAAACGTGTAGGTTTAGTGGGGGTAACTAAAGCGCCAGTACGTGAAGGCACTGAGCTATTTGATGCCGATGGCCAGCATATAGGCGTAGTGACCAGTGGTACAGCGGGGCCGACGGCTGGCAAGCCCGTGTCTATGGCCTATATCCGAGCTGATTTATCAGCGATAGGCACAGAAATTTTTGCTGATGTGCGCGGAAAAATGCTGCCAATGGTGGTTGAGAAAATGCCGTTTGTGGCTCAGCGTTATTATCGCGGCTAAAGCATCATAAAATGTAATAAAAGCGCATTTAAAGATGTTTCATATCGATAACGGATTAAGTACTATCTGGGTTCAAAGTGATAAGGAATGACATGATGAACAAATGGGTAGTACTTTTATCTTCGCTCGCCGTCTCTGGTAATGTGTTCGCCGTTGATGCTCAGCCCTACATAGTAAACGGTACGGATGCAAGCGTGACGGAGTTTCCTTCTATAGCGAGCTTGTTTTTTGATCAAATTGCTTATAACGGTTTATATGGAAAAGGAAGTTATTGTGGTGCTTCGTTGCTCAATAACCAATATGTATTGACGGCTGCGCACTGCGTTTATGGTAATAGTGCAAATCAGCTTTTTACCTCTGTTGTACCTAAGCTGCAAATTGAAACAGATTTCCCATATAACATATTAGAAAAAGCGCGAGTGGCAGAAATTTATTATCCATCGACCTATAACAGCACTACCTTTTTGGATGATATTGCGATGCTCAAGCTTGAAACGCCTTTGACAATGGTGTCGTCTGCTGACTACTTAACGCGGCCTACCGCCAATTCGGATAGCACTTATCGCTCATCAATAGCAAATTTTATTGCGGTTGGGCATGGTAATACCTCTTCTAACCTCGATACTAAAACGTCTCTACAACAAACCGATTTAACCTATGTGGCTAATAGTTCTTGTATTTATGGTTCTACTGCTGTGCCCGATACTAATTTATGTATGAGCGGTTCGATAAATGCACTTACATCGCTAAAAAATGCAACGTGCCAAGGAGATTCTGGGGGCCCGTTATTTTGGCATAATGGCGGTAACTATATCCAAGTTGGTATAACCAGCTTCGGGCCAAATACCAAGTGTGGAGACCCGCTGGTTACTGCTCCATCGGTATTTACGGAAATCCTTGACTATTCTACTTGGATAGAGAGTGTTCTGCTTGGCTCTGAACCACCAAAATTTGTCGCAACAGAAGCGAAACGCCAAGCTTATTTAAACCCACCTTCTGACAGTGGCGGTTCATTCGGCTGGTGGTCTTTACTGCTGATGTTTATCCCCTTCATTCGTAGACGTTGAACCCTTATTGATCTCGAGCGACCTGTGTAGGTCGCTTTTTTATTGCCTTTTTTGAGCAGGTTCCACTTAGGGCGCTAAACTTGAAAGTGATACACGCGTATCTTTCTAGATGAGTGACGAGGTGATGGATGTACAAATGGATACTGTTCAGTGCGATGCTATCAGCAAATGCTTATGCGGTTGATTTCCAGCCTTACATTGTGAATGGTTCGGATACCAGCAGTGCCACTTACCCTTCTTTTGCTAGCCTTTTATATCAAAGCAGCGCTCAGTATAGTACCAACAGTTTTTGTGGGGCGAGTATTATCAATTCACAGTTTATTTTGACGGCAGCTCATTGTATCTACGGTAAAAAAGATACCATGCTTTACACAGTGGTAGTGCCTCAGTTGGATAATGTGGCCGATTTCCCCTACGGGAATATTCAGATATCGCGCGCGGCGGCTTTTTATTACCCCAGTACTTACATCAATTCGTCCAGCGCACTCTGGCGTGATGACATTGCGATTATCAAGCTCGAAACACCGCTCAATGTGGCGGACTATTCTGCGCTACTCAATACTCAGTTAAATAATGATTACCCTGCTGGCAATAATTACAAAGCGATTGGGCATGGCTACGTGGCGGGTAATGTCCCTAATGCTAATAAGCAGTTGCAAGAAACGACCCTCACTTTTGTTAGTAATGCCGTCTGTAGCGCTTTTTATGGCTCGGCACTGACCTCAAAGCAGATCTGTTTTGATGGTGCGGTAAGCGGTGCATATAAAAACTCCACCTGTTCTGGCGATTCCGGTGGGCCTGTCTATTGGTTTAATGGCTCGCAATACATTCAAATTGGTTTAACCAGCTTTGGGCCTTCACTATGTGGCGATACTAACCAACCGATCACCTCAGTATTTACGGAGCTTTATGATTATCAGAGCTGGATTCAGCGCGTTCTTACAGGGGCAGAGGCGCCTAAATATTATGTTGCCACTCAAAATGGGGTACGTGTTCTGATTGATACTCAAACTGTTGCCCCTCAAGAGGAGAGCGGTGGCAGTTTGAGTATCCTAGGGTTGACTCTACTGCTGTTATTTCGCTTTCGGGCGCATAATAATTTTGGTTCGTCTGTTGTGGTGATTAAAAATTTGCTTGGCTCTCAACGTCATCTCTTGTGCGGTGATTCGGTTTGCCGTTTGCTCTATGTTAAACAACGCATCGATGCCGTACCCGTGCAGTGAATAACGTTGAATAAACCAATTCATCTGCTTGGGGTCGTCTGTGAGTGGTTTGAGATCGGCAATCAATTGTTTCGCTGCGGTGAGCGTTTCCTCTTCCGTTATTTCGACAGATAAACCGTCAATCAGCTTATCAATGGCTTGCTCTGCGGTGTCGACATCATTGGATGAAATGTCCACGCTAAATAGCCAATCGTTGTGTGGTTCACTATCGGCTGAAACCGAAAAAGCATTGGGAGCGTAATCCAACCCTAGCTGTTCACGCACCTGACTCACCATGCGGCGGTTTGCCACACGCCACAACATATCATCCATAAAGATAGTAGTAGCCGATTTGTGTTCCGGGTCGTTACTGATCACTCTGGCGAGATAGGCACTGCTTTTTTCATCGTTGATCGCCATGTCGATTCGAGGCTGAAAGTCTGCGCGATAATCAATGCGATAATCGACCTCAGGTGCAGAGCTGAAGGTTAATGACGCTACATAGGTACGCAATAGCGGTTTCAGTTCGGCTGGTTTAATGTCTGCGGTAATAAAGAGTTTAAAGCCTCTATTTTTCTTAAAGAGATCATCATGGGTTTGCATCAGTTGTTCAACACTCACCGTATTGATGTCCGATCCTTCGTATAACCAATGAGTGGTGTCCGGCAGATAGCTATTGCGATTAATGGCGAGCGCCATCTGGCCGGCGGGTGAGCGAAGAAAAGTATCTCGATTTTGCTTAAACTCTTGTTTTGTTAACTGCAGATGGCTGTCGTCGATGTTGATGGCTGTCATCGCCGTATAAAGGGCCGCAAACGCTTCGGCTAACTCATCTTTAGATGATTCAAGGCTGATACCATGCGACGTAAAGTCGATGTAGGGATTCAATATGATGCCGTGTCTTCTCAGGTGATTATCCAACTGAGAGCCGCTAAAGTTACCAATTCCACCGCGTATGGCACTCGGAATAAGCACTTCAGAAGCTTTACGCAAATCGGGCTCTAAGCTTGCTTTACCACCAAGGCTAGCCAAAGTGGCATACACTTTTTCCCCTGCGTTAGTGTCTCTGCGATACCACACTTCAACACCGTTACTTAGCGTCCAAGTGGTGATATCCATCGGCTCTTGAGGTTGAGATTCCGATAAAATGGCACCTATTTGCGTAGGTGTCACAAAAGCTTGATTGACCTCTTGCAATAGCGGTGGTTGTCCTTTTTGGGCAAACAGGGTTTTGAGTGTTGGCAGTGTCGCGACGACGGATTCTTTGTCTTCACTTTTATCCAACCCAATATTGATCTGGTAGTCGCTAGACAATAATTTGCGAAGGTGTTCATCGAGTATGGCATTGTTGGTGGTCGAGATAAATTCGGTTAACGTCGAACGTCGGTCTAAATGTGACTGGATCGGTTGATCTAACGTGCGCGCCAGCGTTTTTTCTTCGACTAAATCTATCGCGGTGGCTTTTTGCCAATTGTTATCGAAGTTCGCTAGCATCTCTTGATACTGACGGAAAATCGCCTGAAACTCTTGCTCACTCACACCATGATCACGCAGTGCAGCAAGTGTGGAGAAGAAGAGATTTTGCGATGCTTCTCTTGAGTCCACTGGAAACCCGACCTCTGCAAACGAATAGCGCTGGGTTTCAAACGGGATAGTTTGGGAATAAATCCAAAGTGCCGGAAGGTTGGCGTCACTAAAATTGCTGGATAACCGCTGTTGTATCAGTTGCTGGGCGATATCATCGAGCCACCACTGGGCTTGTTGTTCACGGCTGGCTATTTTTTGCTCGCCACGGTCGATGAATAGGCTAATGTTCGGTGAGTCATTGGCACCAATGTAACCCACAAAATCTGTATTATTGGCCGTAATGCTGTGATTTCTAGTCGGCATTGGCGTGCTGCCTTTTTCCCAGCTCGCGAAATGTTTTTCTATCAATGCCGTGGCTTGCTCTAATGTGATATTGCCAGCGATAACGATTTCGGTGAGTTGTGGCTGATACCAAGTGCGGTAAAAATCGGCAATCCCTTCGGGTGTCGCTTGGTTTACGCTCTCTTTGGTGCCCAAGGGATCATGTTGTGCATATAAAGTATTAGCAATCATGTGCTCATAAACGTTTTGAGCGTAGCTCTTCTCCTCTTTACGTGAAAAACGAAACTCGCCCATGATCACGCGTTTTTCATTTTCAACCGATGTAGGAGTAAGCTCTATACCATCGGCAATATCTCTAAACCAGACCAGAGCTGGCTCTACCGCTTGGTTATCGGGTAAATCCAGTTTGTAAACCGTTTCTTGATAAGCAGTATAAGCATTGATGTCAGGGCCAAAACTGACCCCCGATTGCTCAAAGGTTTTGATCGCATCATTTCCGGCATAATGAGCGCTGCCATTAAAAGCCATATGCTCAAGAAAATGAGCGTAGCCCTGTTGCTGATTGTTTTCTTGAAATGCCGCTGCGTGAACAATCAAGCGGATGGAAACGGGTTCTTTTTGATTGGGATAAATGTGGTATTTCATGCCATTGGCCAGCTCGGCGCTCGCCCAATAGGGATCTTCTTTGATCGGAGTGAATGCTTGATTTGAAGCGCATCCCAACAGAAATAAGCAACTAACGAATAGTAGACGATATATTTTCATAACAACCTCGACATGTATTTGGTGGCAATATACGTCATGAGGTTTGAATTATTTTGGGGAATGTGACTGTCAACTCAGGTTTTGAGAAAGAAGTTTCAATTTTTTCGTAACAATGAATGTTATTAATTACATTGTGTAACGGTAGTGTTAGGTTTTGAATAGTTTACCCACCTTTGTATTGGATATCTCTAACACGTCAGCTAACACCATAAAACAGAGAGGCTGGCTAATTTCTTCAACAGTGGAAGCATTAGCTTCACACTGCTGAGAGATTAGTTCGGTGATCTACTGGCTTTCTTCACTGATACGAGGGGCTTTTTGCAGTGAACGTTTACGCATTAACCAACCCACCAGTACCGTTGAGATAGCGATCAACAGTGTCATCAGTGGTGCTAATATCAACGCATGATTGGCTATTTTGGCAAGCTTATCGGGCAAAAGAGAAATACCTAAGCCTGAGCCGACCAAAAACAGAATCCACGCCAGCGCGCTCAGTGGTGAGACGAGCAGGAAGCGTGTTGGTGTTACTGCATTACGCAGCCCCATTACCATAGGCAGCAAAGAACGAACTACCGGCAGAAAGCGCCCCATGAACATGGCCAGTAGCCCATACCTTTGGATCAAGTTATCGGTAGTGCGCCACTGTTTTTCTGAGACTTTGTTGAGCCAAGTTGAGACTAATCGCCACTCTTTAAGTTGGTGGCCTTGATAAAAGGCGATCGCACTGCCCAGCCAACCAGCAAAAACCAGCACGCCAATAATAGCATAAAGGTTGAGTACCCCAACGGCCGCAAGGCTACCACACAGTACAATCACACTATCGCAAGGCAGCGGCGCTGCTGGAATAAATGCACTTTCAACGAAGATAAGTAACCCAATGCAGAAGTAAAGTAACGACAGATCGACCTGTTGTAGCGCAAACAGATCTTGATGCCATAAGGCAGAGAAAATAGACAAAAAAGTATTCATAACAAGCTTCCTCAATCAGTAAATAGTAATAATTGGTCCGATTGAAAAAGGTGTTAAGCGTGGGCGAAGCGTGAATACAGGTTGGAAAATTGCAGTGCTTTACGCACAAAAACGTGAGTTGATTGACCTATATACAGAGAACAAATGACGACAAACGCAGTGGTACTGAGAGTGTAAAAAAGTAGGGTAGTTTCTGCGCTCGTCTCTTCGTCGTCATCTGAGATTAACCGAAGCCCACTGACTCGTGGCGTTTCATGCCTTGTGGTTAATATTGCTGCATCACGATCAACAAAAAATGGATGACTGGAAAAATGAACATGCTGGATTGTCGTAGACTCACTCGCCGAAAAGCTTTGTGCAGCATTGAGGTTGAGCGAGGAGAACAGGCTCAATAAGCTAAACAAGAAGGCAAACATCAATGATTGGATCATAACTATCGCGAGGCTACTTAAACTGAGGGTGAGTATGCGGCGTGTCAGCGGTGCGTGTAAAGGAATTTTAGCCCTGGAAAAGCGTGAAAAAGTGAGCAGCGCTGCTGCTCACTCATGATAGTTAAATATTAATGATGCAAATTATATTGCTGCCGCAGTTGAGCTCTCGCTCGCTTTTGCGCGGTTTTTAAGGAAGGCGTAACCAAAGCCAGTCACCGCCGTACCAGCCGCAATCGCGATTAGGTACATCAGTACAGGTGTAATCGCATTTGGGATCAGTAGGACAAATAAGCCACCGTGCGGAGCCATTAATTTCGCGCCAAACAGCATAGACAGTGCACCTGTTAACGCGCCGCCTGCCATACAAGCTGGGATAACGCGCATTGGATCTTTCGCTGCAAATGGAATTGCCCCTTCAGAGATAAAGCATAAACCTAGTACAAATGAGGCTTTACCCGCTTCACGT
This sequence comes from Vibrio sp. V12_P9A6T4, assembly GCF_963874835.1. NCBI lineage: Bacteria > Pseudomonadati > Pseudomonadota > Gammaproteobacteria > Vibrionales > Vibrionaceae > Vibrio > Vibrio sp. V12_P9A6T4. Next base: position 14,332 of record NZ_CAWNJO010000065.1, read on the forward strand.
TCACCGGCTTCGAATTTGTCTCTGGCAAGGAAAGTCGCAAGGCCCATACCTAACGCTGGCACCATACCCGCAGCCATAATAGCGGCCATTGGTGCGTAAGTTTGCGAAGCAAGTAGACCAACACCAAAGGTATACGCTGCTTTATTAATCGGCCCACCTAAGTCAAAGCACATCATCGCGCCTAGGATTACACCCAGAAGTACGGCGTTGGCTGAGCCCATGTTGTTTAAGAACTCAGTCATTGCAGCCATGATGCTCGATACAGGGCCACCGACGATGTAAATCATCACCAAGCCAGTAAAGAGACTCGCCACAAATGGAATGATGAGGATTGGTTTTAGCGCTTCCATCGATTGAGGTAAGGAGACTTTATCTGCAATGAATTTAGCGGCGTAACCTGCAATGAAACCGGCCACAATACCACCAAGAAAACCGGCTCCGGTAGAGCTTGCCAACATCCCGCCAATCAAACCAGGAGCAAGCCCCGGACGGTCAGCAATCGAGAACGCAATAAAACCCGCCATGACAGGGATCATTAATGCAAAGGCTGAACCGCCACCAATGGTCATCAGCGCTGCCGCCAATGTGCCTTGCTCTTTAAACGCTTCAATACCAAACACAAAAGAGAGTGCGATGATCAAACCACCCGCGACTACGACAGGAAGCATGTGAGATACCCCAGTCATCAGGTGCTTGTACACCCCTTTTTTCTCTTCGGTTTGATTGTTATTAGACGCTGACGATTGCGTATAAATAGACGCTTGGTTAAACGCGTTGGTGATCTCTTGCTCGGTTTTTTTCAGTGCAAGGCCAGTACTGGTTTTGTACAGTTTTTTGCCGTTGAAACGATCGAGTGGCACTTCGATATCGGCCGCAATGATCACTAAATCCGCATCAGCAATCTCTTGCGCCGTGAGTTGGTTTTTCGCGCCCACAGAACCCCGTGTCTCTACTTTGATCTGGTGGCCAAGGCGTTTTGCATGGTTTTCTAGCGCTTCTGCCGCCATAAAGGTGTGTGCAACACCCGTTGGACAAGCGGTGATAGCCACGATTTTTTTAGCGGCTTGCGTTACGACTGGCGCAGACACCGTTTTTGCCTCTTGCTCAGTTAGGATAGTTGCTGCATTTATCGCGCTGTTTAAAAAAGCAACGGGATCAGACGTGCAGGCTGAAATGTCACTTTGGTACACTTTTTTGCCGATAAAGCGGGTGGTATCTATTGGTGTATTACGAGCAATAACCACCACATCTGCGTTGTCGATTTCACTGCTAGAGAGCGTATGGCCTTGAATGATGCTGGAATGACATTCAACCACAGCGGTCCAATTGAGCGATTTTGCCGCTTGTTCAAGCAGCCCGGCAGCAATGATGCTGTTTGCAACGCCACTGGGGCATGCGGTAATAATAGCAATCTTCATAGTTACGACCTTCTGTCCTTATGAGTTAGCGCTTAAGCTAACGGGTTGTAATTGGATTTGTTGTTGTAGGGTTTCGAGTTGTTTTCGGTTTGACATACCCACGCCGACTTGCGTAACAGCTAACGCAGAGAGGGCAGTGGCAAAAGTAAGCAGTTCTGTTTTTTCCATCTGCTGCATGTGTCCCCAGCAAAGGCCCGCGACTAAAGTATCGCCTGCGCCAACAGTGCTAACGACCTGCATACGTGGTGGTTTTGCATGAAGCCATTGATGTTGGTTCAACCACATCACGCCATTTGCTCCCATCGACACCACGATATTTTCAATGCCTTTTTCGGCCAGTTGCGCGGCGGCAGCTTGGCATTGCTCAGGAGTGTGTAGTTCACGCCCCACAAATTGAGAAAGCTCTTCATCGTTTGGTTTAATCAACCAAGGCTTTGCGTCAAGACCCGCTTTGAGGGCATCACGACTACTATCAAACAGCACTTTTTTACCCATGAAGTGCAGTTTTTCGATCCACGAAGCACATAATGCTGGGGAGATGCCCTGTGGCAAGCTACCAGCGAGCACAAAATAGTCGTGATCAGCGGCTAATCTCTCGAGAGTGCGTTCGAACTGCTCAATGGCAAGCGGCGTCACTTCAACTCCGGGGAAATTGATGTCGCTCACTTCGCCCGATTTCTCCACCAATTTCACGTTAATACGGGTTGCACCATCAACACGAACAAACTCATCAATTGCGGCCATTTGATCAAATAGCTGACAGAACAACTCTTGGTTATCACGGCCAAGAAATCCGGTCACAGTCACCTTTGCACCGAGATCGCTCAGTACTTTCGCAACATTAACCCCTTTACCTGCGGCGTGAAGTGAACCTTGTTTGACTAGGCTCACTGAGCCAACATTCAGCACATCCAAGCTACCTGTTAAATCAAGCGCTGGGTTGAGCGTGATAGTGACGACTTTATTTGTCATGACTTAATCCTCACCCTTCACCTAGACCAGAAGCAATCGCTTTACCGATCGATTCTAATGCTTGCTCGGCGTCTGGCCCCTCAGCTGAAAACTGTAGCTGGTGGCCATGTTTTACGCCCAGCGCAATGACTTTCATCAGGCTTTTCGCGTTGGCTGTTTTTCCGTCGCCATCTAAGTTAGACACTTTGATATTGGCTTCAAATTTCTTCGCTTCGGCCACCAACATCGCTCCTGGACGAGCGTGCAGACCATGTGCGTTTTTGATTTTGAATACCGCAACCTTGCTTGCTGCGCTCTCATCTTTTGCCGGAGCTTGTTCATTGTCATTGCTGAAGAAAGCCAATAATTGGGCAGCATTCGCATTGAGTAAGGTTTCTTGCTGCTGCTGAAGCACAAGCTGCGTGAGCTTATCCAGAATGTTTTGGTGGGCATTATTACAAGCGGCAATCGCGATCAAGGCTTTGACGTTGAGTTGATTGTATTCACACGCATTGGCGGTTGACACAAACGAAATGCCCGTGCGTTTGACCGCTTTGTCACTGCTGATTAACCACAATCCCTTGCCTAGGTGGGTTGGCTCTTTCGTGACCAGTTCGGCAACAAATTCATTGTCAGCACAGCCGGTATTGCGTAGCAAACCGCCAGCGACGGCGCTCATCTGTACCATATCACTGGCAGGGAAAAGCAGTTGGATCAACGAAGCATCAAAATCAGGCTCAAATTGCACTTCGCCATTGAGGAGTGCAATGACATCATTGGCACTGGACGCTTGTTTCAGTTTCTCTTCAACGCCATCGGCGGACAACACTTGCGTCAGTTGCTTCAGAATGCCCAAATGTTCATCGGATTTCGCTGCAATACCAATCGCGACATAAACGGTTGCGTCGTTACCCCAGTCAACGCCGTTGGGGAAGTGGTGAACAGCAACACCCGTTTGCTTAACCAGTTTACGTGTATCGGTTGTACCGTGTGGGATCGCGATACCATTACCAAGAAAGGTCGAATTCTGAGCTTCACGGTTAAGCATGCCATCGACATAACCTGCTTCGACGAACCCTTTGTTGGTTAGATCCGCTGCGATAGCTCGAATCGCCTCTTGCTTGTTCGTGGGTGATTGGCCCAAAGTAATATTGTTGGAATTGAGTTGCAGCATTTTGGCCTCTTTGCCTTACGGCTTAATTCGTTATCACTTTGAAGTATAGATTTCACCTAAGTGATAGTTTATTAATATGACTTATTCAAGCTGAATCGTTTCAGCTTTTTTCCCAAAAAAATTCAGCAAACCTATTTTTGACGAAAAATGGCGCTGTTCAACTTATTACTCGCACTGCTCATTTTTTATAACACTCACATTTGGTGATCTTTACATCGATGAAGTGATGGCCAAATGTAGCCTTAGTTATCATTTTGTAATTTTGCTGAATCCTTTCAGCTTTTATACTGAATCGATTCAGCGTATAATTCAACTTCATCAAGGATCAAAAAATGAGTTCTATGATCCGACGCACAGAACAAGAGTGGTTGATATGACACTAGATGAGATAGCGAAGTTAGCGGGAGTCTCTAAAACCACCGCCAGTTATGTAATCAATGGCAAAGCGCAGAAGTACCGCATTAGTGAAAAAACCCAGCAGAAAGTGATGGCCGTGGTGGATGCTCATAATTACCGTCCCGATCACGCCGCTTCTGCTTTGCGAGCAGGAAATAGCCGCTCTTTTGGGCTCATCATCCCTGATCTTGAGAACACCAGTTACGCGCGTCTTGCTAAATTGTTAGAACAGAACTCTCGCCAAGCGGGTTACCAAATTCTCATCGCCTGTTCGGACGATGACCCGCATACCGAAATGTCGGTGGTGGATGCCTTGGTCTCACGCCGCATCGATGCGCTATTTGTCGCCAGCGCGATTCCTCACGCCAGTGAGTTTTATCTCAAGTTGCAACATTCAGGCACTCCGGTTATTGCGATTGACCGCCCGTTAGATGATGAATTTTTCGCCTGTGTGATCAGTGAAGATTTCAACGCCGCGTTTGAATTGACTCACTCTCTATTAACGCCGGAGATTAAAACCGTTGGTTTGGTCGGTGCATTACCAGAGCTTAATATTTCGCAAGAACGCCAGTTGGGGTTTGAATCAGCGCTGAGAGCGAAAAATCTGCACAGTATCATCGGTTATGGCGCGCACTTTAACCGTGAAGAGGGTAAACGAGTGGTGAATGAATGGATCGCCAATAACAGTATGCCAGATGCGATCGTCGCGACTTCTTACACTCTGCTTGAAGGGATTTTAGATGTATTGTTTGAAAACCCAAGTTTAATGAATCAGGTTAAGTTATCGACATTTGGTGACAACCGTCTACTTGATTTCTTGCCGATTAAAATCAACTCGTTGCCGCAGCAGTTTGAATTGATTGCCGACAGCGCACTTGCTTTGGCCCTCAACGCTTCGGCAAAACGTTATCAAGCTGGGATCGAATTGGTGCCTCGTAAACTGAAAGTTCGTATCTATTGATGGTCACTTTTTAGCTTAATTTTTATAAAGTCATCAAGAAAATTCACGTAACCTAAGCTCTGTTTTTCTCGATCTTACATCGCTTTTCTTGGTTAATCGCGTATTATGAAGCACTTTGATTTTCGATATTTTTAGGGTTGGAATGAAGTTTCTTCACACCTCTGACTGGCATCTCGGTCGACAATTTCACAACGTTTCTTTATTGGATGATCAGCGCGCAGTACTCAATCAGTTGATTGAGTATCTGCAGTGTAATCGGGTGGATGCTTTAATCGTCGCCGGAGATATCTACGATCGTTCAGTTCCACCGACTGCAGCCATTGAATTGATGGATGATATAGTCAACCGGGTGTGCAACGAGCTTTCCATCCCCTTAATTATGATCCCCGGTAACCACGACGGGGCGAAGCGTTTAGGCTTTGCGGCCAAGCAGATGCAACACTCGGGCTTGCACATTATTAGCAATTTTGAACAGATGATGCAGCCTGTGGTGCTAAAATCAGCCACTGCTGGTGAAGTGGCATTTTATGGTATGCCTTATAACGACCCTGAAGTCGTTCGCCACCACTTTGGAGAGTCCGTAACCAGCCATGATGAAGCCCATCAATACCTTATTGAGAAGATTATATCGCAGTGGAATCCGTCACAACGTCACGTTATGATTGGCCACTGCTTTGTTGATGGCGCTATCGAATCTGACTCTGAACGTCCTTTGTCCATTGGCGGCTCTGATCGTGTCAGTCATCAACACTTTGTACCTTTTGATTATGTTGCGCTCGGCCATCTGCACCAACCGCAGAAAAAGGGGGAAGAGTATATCCGTTACTCTGGCTCTCTAATGAAATACAGCTTTTCAGAGCAGCACCACAAGAAAGGAGCGACCTTGGTTGAATTTGATGAACAAGGTTTTGCCAGCGCCACGCATGTGCCACTGACTGCTCCTCATAGCATGCGTATTATTGAAGGTGAGTTGCTGGAGATCATAGAGCAAGGCAAAACAGACCCACACAACCACGATTATCTGTTGGTTCGTCTTACCGACAAACACGCGATACTGGACCCGATGGAAAAACTGCGTCAATCCTACCCCAACGTACTGCATTTAGAAAAACCGGGCATGTTGGTGGGAGTTGATCAAGCAATGGGGCGTGCACGTTTGGCACGCGGTGAGGTGGATATGTTCCGCGATTTTTTCTTAGAAGCTAAGCAAGAAGCGTTAACCGCAGCGCAAGAGCAAGCGGTGATCGACGTCATTCAAGCACTAAAGCCGGGAGCCCAAGTCTAATGCGTCCAATACAATTGACTCTGCAAGCATTTGGCCCCTTTGCTCATAAAGAAGTGGTGGATTTTACCGCCTTGGGAGCCTCGCCGCTATTTTTGATTAATGGTCCAACCGGAGCGGGCAAAAGTTCACTGCTCGATGCCATTTGCTACGCTTTGTATGGTGAAACGACAGGCAGTGAGCGTACTGGTGATCAAATGCGCTGCGACTACGCGGACCCGCACACGCTCACCGAAATCAGCTACCAGTTTGAGCTTGGCGGGCGAATCTACCAAGTTGATCGCTCGCCCGACCAAGAAGTGCCGAAAAAACGCGGTGAAGGCTCAACAAAAAAATCCCATGCCGCGAGCTTGTTTGAATGGGTCGATGGTGAAATGAAATTGCTTGCTAACAAACCCAATCCCGTCGGTAAAGCCATGGTGGAATTGATCGGTTTAGATGTAAAACAGTTTCGCCAAGTGATGGTCATCCCCCAAGGGAAATTTCGTGAATTACTGACTGCCAACTCCAAAGAGCGGGAGCAAATCTTTGGTCAGTTGTTTCAAACTCACATTTATAGCCAAATTGAACGAGCGCTGTTTGAGAAAGCGGCGGGGATCCGCAAAGCGAAAGAAGAATTTGATCACCAAATTAAAGGCGCATTGGATGTCGTGAACGCAACTAGCGAGTCACACCTTGAAACGTGTATTGCTGAGCTGTCACCCCAATTAACGGCCGCTCACGCCGCGTACCTAGATGCCCAGCAAAGGTTTGATGCAGCGAGCAGCGAGCAAAAGGCGGCGCAAACCCTTGCTAAACAATTTCAAGAGCAGCGTCAACTCGTGCAACTTAAAGCCGATCACGATGCACAATCGTCAGTCATCGATGCGGTAAAAGCTCAAAGGCATCAAGCCTTGCAAGCTACGCGCTTAGATTCACCCTATTACGAATTACAATCGTCACAACGTCAGTTAGAAGCGGCCAACCAAGCAAAAGTCGAAAAAGAACAAGCGCTTACACAGTCACAACAGCAGTGGCAACAAGCTAAAGTGGCTCAAGAAGACGCGGCAGAAAAAGTCAAAATAGTGCCGAATCTGATGCAACAAATTTATGACTTAAACCTAATCAAAACTAAGCTTGTTGAGCGAGAACATCATCAAAAAGCGCTGCAACAAGCCTTACGTGAAGTGGAGCTCGCGACGCAAAATCGCCACAACTTGCGCACCGCTGTTGAGCAGTTTGAGCAGCAAATTATGCTTAAGCGTCAAGAGTGCGAAAGAGTTAGCCAGCAGTTGGCTGAGTTAAAAGGCCAGCGCTTAGAGCTTGAAACCATCAAACAGCAGATTGATCGCTTATTAAAGCTGCAGCAGCTTGAACAGCGTTTAGCCACAGAGCAAGCTGTACTGAGCTATAGTCAGCAGCAGTTTGAGTTGGCGCAGCGCGCGACATTGGACGCGAAACAGCAAGCCGATAAATTAGAGCTGATTTGGCACACCAACCAAGCCGCCGAGCTGGCTCGAACCTTGGATCAAGGCGACGAGTGCCCGGTGTGTGGCAGTTGCGATCATCCTAAATTAGCGCGTTATGCCGGAGAAACGGTGACTAAGGCGCAAGTGCAGCAGGCGAGAGCGATACAGCAAAACAAACTGGCCACAGAGCAAGAAGCGCTGAAGCAGCAACAACTGCGAGCGACCCAATACGCACGGCTTGAGCAAGAGATGGCAAGTTTGAGGGAGTCATTATCTGGAAATACGCAAAGTTTAGTGCAACTGCAGCAAGCTCAAAGCGATCTTGAACATTCCATTGCTCATCTTGAATCGCTCAATCCAGAGCAATTAGCTCAACAATTGGCAAAATTAGAACTGCAGTTAGCACAAGCAAAGCAAAATGCTGAAACGCAGCAGCATAAAGTCGAACAGGCCACCCTGACGGTTGCCAAAGAGCAGACTGAAGTTTCTGCCTTAAGCCAAGGGATCCCGGAGTTGTATCAAGACAGTTTGCATTTGCACCAATCTTTAACCCAGTTAGAGCTGCAATTGGCCAATCTCAACCATTTAGATGCGGAAACCAAAGCGCGCTTCAATCAAGCGAACGCCGATTTTTCTGGTGCGAAAGCGGCGTTGGCGGCGGCGGTCGAACACCAGATACATTGGCAAAATGCGTTTACGCAGTCACAGCAGCAGTGGCACAGTGCACTGATTGAGAGCCAGTTCGACGATACTGAGCACTATTTACAGGCACGTTTATCTTCACAGCAGATCGAGCAGCTTGAAAAGCAGATCAAACAATTTGACGAAAGAAGTACGACGTTAAACGCTCAGCTTCAAACATTAGCCAGTGAGCTGAGTGAAAAAAGTGAGCCCAATCTTGCTGAGTATGCAAGCGCGGTCGAGGTTGTAGCCATGTTACAGCAAAGCGCACTGGATCAATGGAGCAGGTTACGGTCTAAAATGGATGCCTTAACCAGTGTGAAAGAAAAAATCGCTATTTTACATATAAAAAATGAAGCCTTAGAGCAAGAGTATCAAGTATTTGGGACTTTGAGCGATATCGCCAACGGCAAAACAGGCGCTAAAGTGAGTTTACACCGCTTTGTTCTTGGCGTGCTGTTAGATGATGTGCTGATCCAAGCCTCAATGAGGCTGCAGATCATGAGTAAGGGGCGTTATCTGCTCAAGCGTAAAGAAGATCGCGCCAAAGGTAATGTGGGTTCAGGGCTTGATCTGATGGTCGAAGATGGCTACACCGGAAAATGGCGAGATGTGGCGACCTTGTCTGGTGGTGAATCTTTTATGGCGGCGTTGTCATTAGCGCTGGGTTTATCGGATGTGGTGCAATCATACAGCGGCGGTATTAAACTGGATACACTGTTCATCGATGAAGGTTTTGGCAGTTTAGATCCTGAGTCATTGGACTTGGCGATTCAAACCCTTGTCGACTTACAACAAGGAGGCCGAACGATCGGCATCATTTCTCACGTGAGCGAGCTGAAAGAGCAAATAGCCTTACGCATTGATGTCGATGTGGCGAGAAACAACGGCAGTTCAATAAGACTTGTTGCATAATGAATGGGAATGTAGGTTATCTTGTGCTAGTTATTAATAAGCATAGCGTGGCGAGTGTGACTCACTTCGGCGTTTTAAAAGACCAGGTTATGCATAATGATGATTATAAAAATGAATGTATCAGTTTGGTAAGGTTGCATGGACGTAGTAAAAAAAATATACCAGTACGCTGAGCCGAACCTCACCCTTGTGGGATGGATGGGGTTCATTGGTTTTCCCCTTTATTATTACGTGTGGACTTATCTCTTTCCACAACCTTATGAAAGTATGGAGTTACGGGCGATTTGCGCCATTTTATTTGCGGGGATTATTTTTCGCAATTCAACGCCGAAACATTTACAGCACTACTTACCTTACTATTACTTGTTTTCAATAGGATTTTGTTTGCCATTCTTCTTTGGCTACATGATGCTGATGAACGATTGGTCAACGATCTGGGCGATGTCGTTCATGGCGTCTATTTTCCTCCATATCCTCTTAGTCCACGAAACAAAAGTCATGCTGATTCAAGCCGCCATTGCATTAGTATGTGCTTACTTTGTGACTTATGGCGTAATGGACGCGGAACTGCGAGTGATGGTGGAATGGCCGTACGTACCGATTTTTCTATTTACTTACATTTTTGGCAACCTGTTCTATTTTCGTAACCAAATTGAACATGAAGCGAAGGTGTCGATTGCCAAGTCTTTTGGCGCAGGGATTGCGCATGAAATGAGAAATCCATTAAGTGCGTTAAAAGCGTCAATTGAAGTAATGGGTTCAGTATTGCCCAATCCTACGGCATCCAAATCAGAATCTTATACGCTACCGTCTAAAGATTTAGAGCTGATTGCTGGGCTATTAAGAGATGCTGATGAAGTCATTCGCTCCGGTAATGAGACCATTGATTTGCTGTTAACCTCGATTGATCAAAATAGGGTCTCAACATCGACCTTTAAAAAGCATGCTGTAAAGCCTGTTATAGAAGAGGCACTGCGCAGTTTTTCTTATAAAAGACCAGAAGACAGGCAGGCAGTGACTCTTAAGGTGGTGGATGACTTTGATTTTTTAGGCAGCAGTACACTGTTAAAATACGTGCTCTACAATCTACTCAAGAATGCGTTCTACTATCAAAATAACGATATGTTTAATATCCAAATCACCTTGAAATCAAGTGAGAATTGCCACCAAATTACAGTGAAAGACAATGGTGTTGGTATTGAACCTCATTTGCTAGACGATATTTTTAAAGACTTTTATACCTTCGGTAAAAATGGCAGCTATGGTCTGGGGTTACCCTTTTGCCGTAAAGTAATGCATGCTTTTGGAGGGGATATTATCTGCCGTTCTGAACTTGGAGAGTGGACGGAGTTTACCTTAACGTTTCCCGAGTATGATTCGCAAGCCGTTGCTAATATTAAACTTGATCTAATGAAGGCGAAATCTCTGCTTTATATTGGCAAAACGAGCATAGTGAATCGTTATCTCAGTGAGAAATCGTTCTATCTTGGTTTCCAGCTTAATGTCTTAGAGCCTGAGAGTACTTTGCGTCGAGAAGAGTTTGAATTTGAGTTTGATCTGATCTTTGTGGATCTGCAAACGTTGGATGAAACGCCGGATTACTTAACCAAACTGGAACCTAAACTGCATTTTACACAAGCAAAAGTTTGCTATTTATATGACCAAAATCAGCGTTACGCGCTGACGATGGAGCGTCATTTAACCATTTACCCAATTGAAAAGCACAAATTGTTATTGGATGGATCAGCGATTATTGATGAACTACTCTTTGAAACGGAAGAGCTTATTGCCGATAAAAATGTTATCCCGTTAAAACAATATGATTATGAAAAACGAATTTTGTTGGTCGATGATAACCACTCCTTACGTAGCTTCACCGCTCTGTTGCTAGAAAAGCAAGGGTATGAAGTACTGCAAGCGAGCGATGGGGAATTAGCATTACAAATGTTGGCCAATAATTCAATTGACTTGGTGTTAATGGATATTGAAATGCCGATTATGGATGGTATTTCGGCCACTTTATCTATCCGTTCATCCACCGCTTCTTACAGTAAAGTGCCTATTATTGGGCACACGGGTGACAATAGCCCTTCAACGATAGAAAAAATCCGTACATCAGGAATGAATGATTACGTTTTAAAACCAGCGGATAAAACGCTATTGTTAAAAAAATTAAGTCACTGGATTTAATAACCCTAGGTAAACCCTAGGGTTATTCCTTACCTTATCCTTCTTATTTGAGATTGCACCATTGGTTTAGTATGTCGATGCGTGACTTACTTGAAATAGAGACTGCTATCATTTTGGGCCCTTTCACACACGGTTAATATGGTGTCAATTTGTGAGTCAGTGACATTACTATTTAACGAAAGCCGAATAATGTTTTTATTCTTTGAAGTGGCAGGCCTGCAAAAAACAGCACCAAATATTTGATTCTCTTCTAAATAATCGCGAACTTTTTCTGTATTTCGTTCATCTCCGGTTTCTAGCGCTATGATTTGGGACTCACTTCGTACGCTTAGCCCTATACTATTTAGTCCACGACGCAGTGTGTGTGCATTGCGGTGCAACTGAGTTCTTTTAGAATCGGCTGATTTGATAATGTCCAATGTCGCTTCTAACGCTTCGACTTCATAAGGCAAAATAGTTGAGCTAAAAATAGCGGGATAACCCACAAAAGGGATGCAGTGATTCACATTATTATTCGCCCAAATAGCGCCAGCGCGATACGCGAATGTTTTCGCAAGGCTAGCTGTAATAAAGTCAACCTCTGCTGTTAACCCTAATTCACTGACAAGTCCTGCACCTTTTTCGCCATGTGTGCCAAGTGAATGCGACTCATCAACTAAAATGGCGCATCCATACTCTTTGGCGATAGTGACCAAATCGGTGAGTGGTGCAACAGTACCGATAGTGCTGTAAATCGAATCAACCACAATGAGCCCTGGGCCGTGTCGAGCGATCAGTTTTTGCAAATGATCACAATTATTGTGCATGAATGGGTGGATATTGGCATTAGCATAGCGAGCACCTTCCCACATTGACATGTGAGCAAAAAAGTCAATGTAGACGTTACTTTGTGGCCCGCACACGGCTTGCAACAAGGCTGTATTAGCATTCCATCCTGATTGAGAAAGAAGGCAACTATCAAAGCCTACAAATTCTGCAAATTTCGTTTCTAATGAAGGTTTAGACTCTTCATCTTGTAGAAAAATAGCGGACATAAAAACACTATCATGTGTTTTATCGATGGCATTTTTCAGCCGTGCTTTAATTAATGGATGATCAGCCAAGCTTAAATAATCATTACTTTGTAACACTATGTCGTTTTTTGTTGGCCTTTTCCCCAGTACTAGGTGTTTTCCGTTAGCATTTTCATTAATCAAATCATTGATAAAATAGTCAATTCTAGATTGTATAGAAGCCGGTAGTTCGTGTTTCCACTTACGTGAATTCATGGTTATATCCTTTATATGTTTTTAATTAAATGCCAGCTGACAAAGGATATATTGAATATTAATTTAAAATTGTCACGCGTGAGTTTTTATTATTTTGGCTGCTATTGCAAATTAAGGTATAGTGTCTTTTATATTGTTCGTCATTGCCTAGGCTTATCCAGCCC
>NZ_CAWNJO010000066.1:0-27104 GCF_963874835.1 Vibrio sp. V12_P9A6T4
CATAAAAACCTCTAAAAACATGGAATAAAATAAAATAGTAGATACTTTTTTTTATTGAGAGAAAATCCCAATAAAAAAACGTTTATGACCTTTTATCCTTAAAGACAACCTAAGATAAGTAGAAAGTGTTGATGCTAAAAATGGTTGCTCCCACGTTGGGTGACTTTGTATTGACCATAAAAAAACACCGATCTTGCGAAACGGTGTTTTTTGGGATTTGTTTTATAACAACAACTTAGACATCGAGGTTGGCAACTTTTAAGGCGTTCTCTTCGATGAATGCGCGACGCGGCTCAACTTGATCACCCATCAAGGTGGTAAACAGTTCATCAGCACCAACAGCATCTTCAATCGTGACTTGCAGCATACGGCGAGATTCAGGATCCATCGTCGTTTCCCACAACTGATCTGGGTTCATTTCACCTAGACCTTTGTAGCGTTGTAGGCTTAGGCCACGACGAGACTCTTTAATTAACCAGTTCAACGCATCAACAAAGTTATCGACAGGTTGAATACGCTCACCACGTTGAATGTAAGCCCCTTCTTCAACTAAGCCATAAAGTGCTTCAGAAAGGTCCGCCAGCTTGCTGTACTCTTTCGAATTGAGCAAATCAGCACTTAATAGATGTTGGTGCGTTACACCATGAGTGCGCACTACAATCTTAGGCTGATAAATACCAAGCTCCGCATTGTGCTCAGTTTCAATGCTGTATTGGCTTGCGCCAACTTCTTTCGCATTTAACTGCTCCACCAGCTGTTTGCCCCACGCTTCTACTACTGCAGAATCAGCGCATTGATCAACAATGATACGCGGCATATAGATGAATTCATGGATCAAGGCGTAAGGGTAGCGGCGGCTCATACGCTCCACCAGCTTAATGGCGACATTGTATTGCTTAACCAAGGTTTCTAACGCTTCACCTGCTAATGCTGGCGCTTGAGGGTTAACATGCAATGAGGCACCATCCAATGCCAAAGCAACTTGGTATTGGTTCATCGCATCTTCATCTTTGATGTACTGCTCTTGCTTGCCTTTTTTCACTTTATACAAAGGCGGTTGAGCAATGTAGATGTAGCCACGCTCAATCAGCTCAGGCATTTGACGATAGAAGAAGGTCAACAGTAGCGTACGGATGTGCGAACCGTCGACGTCCGCATCGGTCATGATGATGATGTTGTGATAACGCAGTTTGTCTGGGTTATATTCATCACGGCCAATGCCACAGCCTAATGCGGTGATAAGCGTTGCTACTTCTTGCGAAGAAAGCATTTTGTCGAAACGAGCTTTTTCAACGTTAAGAATTTTACCTTTCAGCGGCAAAATCGCTTGGTTTTTACGGTTACGTCCCTGCTTGGCAGAACCGCCAGCAGAGTCCCCTTCCACTATGTACAGTTCAGATAGTGCAGGATCTTTTTCTTGGCAATCGGCGAGTTTACCCGGCAAACCGGCAAGATCTAACGCACCTTTACGACGTGTCATTTCACGCGCTTTACGCGCCGCTTCACGAGCACGAGCCGCATCAATGATTTTTGAACAGACCATTTTGGCTTCACTTGGGTTTTCAGCCAAAAACTCCGCCAATTTCTCACCCATTGCTGACTCAACCGCAGATTTCACCTCGGATGAAACCAATTTATCTTTAGTTTGGCTAGAGAACTTAGGATCCGGCACTTTCACTGAAACCACCGCGGTTAAGCCTTCACGAGCATCATCACCCGAGGTCGCCGCTTGCGCTTTTTTCGAGAAGCCTTCTTTATCCATGAAGGTGTTTAGGGTACGAGTTAACGCCCCACGGAAACCCGCTAAGTGGGCACCACCATCACGTTGAGGAATATTGTTGGTAAAGCAGTAAATGTTTTCTTGGAAACCATCGTTCCACTGCATCGCCACTTCCACGGTAATCCCATCGTCACGCTCAGAGCTGAAATGGAATACTTTTTCATGGATTGGCGTTTTATTGCGGTTTAAATGGCCAACAAACGCTTTAATACCACCTTCATATCTGAAGTGGTCTTTTTTGTCTTCTTCGCGTTCATCAAACAGTTTGATGGATACACCAGAGTTTAGGAAAGAGAGCTCACGCAGACGCTTAGCTAAAATATCGTAATGGAATTCAATGTTGGTAAAGGTTTCAGCACTTGGCCAAAAACGCAGGGTTGTCCCGGTTTTATCGGTTTCACCCACCACAGCCAACGGCGCTTGTGGCACACCGTGACAATAAGTTTGTGTGTGAATAGCGCCGTTACGATAGATAGTCAGTAGCACTTTTTCAGACAGCGCGTTGACAACGGACACACCGACGCCGTGCAGACCACCCGAAACCTTGTATGAGTTGTCATCAAATTTACCGCCCGCATGCAGAACCGTCATAATAACTTCCGCGGCAGAAACTTGTTCTTCTTCGTGAAGGTCGGTAGGAATACCACGGCCATCATCGCTAACTGAAACTGAATTGTCTTCGTGAATAGTCACTACGATGTCTTTACAGTGACCTGCCAACGCTTCATCAATTGAGTTATCCACCACCTCAAAAACCATGTGGTGCAGACCGGTGCCATCATCCGTGTCGCCGATGTACATTCCTGGACGTTTACGAACCGCGTCCAGACCCTTCAGTACCTTAATACTCGATGAATCGTAATTATTCGACATGAGTTACTCTCTCACTATTTTATCCGTGCTCTATTGTGCCATGTTCCACATGAAACATCTTGCTGTTTGAATCAATCATGTCTGCAACTTGGCCTTGCGTAATAGAACTTACAAAAACTTGTGCCCCCGTCGATTTTAAGCAATCCGCTAAACGCTTACGACGATGGCTATCTAATTCGGAAGCAAAGTCATCAATTAAATAGATGCATTGCTTACCTGTCAGCTCGGTTAAGTGTTGTCCTTGTGCGACGCGCAGTGCACACACCATTAATTTAAGCTGACCGCGTGATAGAACATCTTCAACCGGTGTTCCATTGATCTTTATTTTTAAATCCGCTTTGTTCGGGCCACTGAATGTGTAGCCTAGCGATTGATCGCGTTCGAAGTTTTTCTCGAGGATTTGTTGATAGGGCGTCTCTTTTTCCCAACCACGATAATACTTCATTTGCACATCAAATTCTGGCAAAAAACTGCGACACAACGCCTCGGCAACACACTTCATTTGCGTCACATAATGTGTGCGCCATGCATCGATTTGTTCAGCCAAGCGCGCCATCTCCTGATCCCAATAACTGAGTTCACGATAATGGGTTGCCGTTTTTAACAACGCATTGCGCTGCTTATTGAGGCGCTTAAAACGCCCCCATGCATCATAAAAGGCAGGTTCACTATGAAATACCCCCCAATCAATAAATGCACGTCGTTGTTTTGGTCCATCGGTGAGCAGATCAAACCCTTCCGGATGAATTAATTGCAAAGGTAAAACTTGTGCCAGTTGCGCCAGTTTTTGCCCAGATTGACCGCCTATTTTAACCTCTGTTGAACCGTCACGCTGCTTATTAATGCCAATCGGTAGCTCAAATTGATCCGAGGTCAAAAAACGCCCATGCACAAACAGCTCCTGACACTCATTTTGTATGACGCGTCCGGTTAAGGCGCTTTTGAACGAGCGACCATGTCCCAGCAGGTAAATCGCTTCCAATACACTGGTTTTGCCGCTGCCATTAGGGCCAATAAGAAAGTTAAAGCCTGATGATAATGGGATATCACAGGCTTTAATATTGCGAAATTGTTGGACGATTAAACGAGTCAGCGGCATTGCGCAAACTTAAAGTCGGATCGGCATGACAACATACATCGCGCTGTCGTCATCGCGATTTTCAATCAGCGCACTGGCGTTGGCGTCAGACATCGATACACGAACCTGTTCACAACGTAATGTATTCAGTACATCGAGTACATAGCTGACGTTAAAACCGATTTCGATGGCGTCGCCTTCAAAGGTGACATCCAACAACTCTTCCGCTTCTTCTTGCTCTGGGTTGTTGGCGGTAATGCGCATTTCATTATCCGCAAGATTAACCCGTACCCCGCGAAACTTTTCATTTGAGAGAATCGCGGCACGAGAAAATGCCTGACGTAACTCATCACAGCCCGTTTCTAAGGTTTTGGTCGTTTGCTGCGGCATAACGCGGCGATAATCAGGGAAGCGGCCATCAACCAGCTTAGAAGTGAAGATGAAATTATTCACTTGGGCGCGCAAATTTGAGCTACCAATTTGCAGCACAACCGGCTGTTCTGGCGCATCAAGTAACTTGACCAGTTCCTGTACCCCTTTACGCGGCACGATGATCTGTTTATTGGCAAAATCCGCGCTGAGTACCGTTTGCGAAACCGCCATACGGTGTCCATCGGTTGCCACAGAGCGCAAGGTTGAACCGTCGATTTCAAATAGCATACCGTTCAGGTAATAACGCACATCTTGGTTAGCCATCGAAAACTGGGTTTTCTCAATTAAACTACGCAGTTCTGCCTGAGTGAGCGACACTTCCACTTCACTTTGCCAATCTTCAATATTAGGAAAGTCACTGGCAGGTAAGGTTGCCAGAGAGAAACGGCTACGGCCAGAACGCATCTGGATGCGATCGCCTTCCAATACCACAGTGATCACGGCGCTATCGGGCAAGCCGCGACAAATATCTAAAAATTTACGCGCAGGGACAGTGATGCTTCCTGCTTCGCACTCACCTTCAAGTGTCACGCGGCTAATCAGTTCGACTTCAAGATCGGTCGCCGTCATCGACAGCACGTTCTCTTCCACTTTGAGCAACAAATTACCAAGAATTGGCAAAGTCGCACGTCCGCCTAATGTTCCAGATACTTGCTGAAGTGGCTTAATGAAGTGGCTACGTTCAATAGTAAATTTCATAGTTAGCTCTTACGATGTTATCGGGCGACCCCAAATGTGAGGGTTAAAATAGCTGATATAAGAAGGTTGTGCATCAAGAAGACAGGGTACGAATTAAATTCGAATAGTCTTCTTTGATGTCGTGGCTCTCTTCACGTAACTGCTGGATTTTACGGCAAGCGTGCAGCACTGTCGTATGATCTCGGCCACCAAACGCATCACCAATTTCAGGCAAGCTGTGGTTAGTCAGCTCTTTAGCCAGTGCCATCGCCAACTGGCGTGGACGAGCAACCGAGCGAGAGCGACGTTTAGAAAGCAAATCCGCCACTTTAATTTTGTAGTATTCCGCCACGGTCTTTTGAATGTTATCAATGGTGACCAATTTTTCTTGCAAAGCTAATAAGTCACGCAGCGCTTCACGCACAAAATCGATGGTGATCGGACGGCCAGTAAAGTTAGCGTTGGCGATAACACGGTTTAGTGCACCTTCCAATTCACGCACGTTGGAACGTAAGCGTTTGGCAATAAAAAAGGCAACTTCATCGGCAAGATGAATTTGGTGATCTTCTGCCTTCTTCATTAAAATCGCGACACGCGTTTCAAGCTCTGGTGGCTCAATCGCAACCGTCAAACCCCAACCAAAACGAGATTTCAGGCGATCTTCCACCCCATTGATCTCTTTCGGATAGCGGTCGGAAGTCAAAATGATTTGTTGGTTACCTTCAAGCAGTGCGTTAAAGGTATGAAAGAACTCTTCTTGCGAACGCTCTTTATTGGCAAAGAATTGAATATCATCGATCAAGAGTGCATCAACACTGCGGTAATAGCGTTTGAACTCTTCAATCGCATTATTTTGCAGCGCTTTCACCATATCTTGCACGAAACGCTCTGAGTGCATGTAAATCACTTTCGCATTCGGGTTGTTATCAACAATCGCATTACCAACGGCGTGCAATAAATGTGTTTTACCTAGCCCTGTACCACCGTATAAGAAGAGTGGGTTATAGGCCGCGCCGGGGTTATCGGAAACTTGACGCGCTGCAGCCAAACCGAGTTGGTTCGATTTACCTTCAACGAAGTTATTGAACTTATGTTTAGGGTTAACGTTTGATCTGTGATTAATGTCTGCTACAACCGTGTCGTTTTCCCACGTACGATGTACCGGTTTACGCGCTTGTAACTGTGCAGGAGCTGAAGATTCAGCCGCGACATCCGCTTGAGTACGAACGGGAGCAGCTTTAGGCGCGCTAACCCGGCGACTACCCACTTCAAAACGCAGGTTCGGGGTATCGTGGCCACAATGCTCTTGCAGTAGGCGGTTGATGCTGTTGATGTATTTATCGCGCACCCAATCAAGCACAAAGCGGTTTGGGGCGAATAAAGTGAGAGTATTGTCATTGAGCTCCGCTTGTAACGGACGTACCCACATGCTGAATTCCGCTGCTGGTAACTCTTCTTGAAGCTGTTGCAAACATTGCAACCAAAGCGAAGATGACACGGTTGCCCTCACCCTAAGTAAATGATCGAAAAGACTGGCGATTTTACCTGTTGATAACCAAGATCGCCAGCGATTGATCCGTGATCCAGTGAATAAGATCGAAGTTATTCACACAATTTGCGCTTGATTTTTGTCGATCTTCACAATTAGCACCACTTTACCCACACGATGATCCACATATACAAGGATCCTCTATACTTATCCCCAATTGTGTCACTATGTTCGGTTATGGTTAATAACTACTGGTTATTTATTCTATTGAGTGCTTTACCAGTAACATCCCTCTCTATAAATATAAGGAGTTTCAAGATGAAAAACTGGGTTAAAGTCGCCATTACTGCAATTGCACTCTCCGCTGCAAGCGTACACGCGGCAACGGAAATAAAAGTCGGCATGTCAGGGCGCTATTTTCCATTCACTTTTGTCAAACAAGACAAGCTGCAAGGCTTTGAAGTGGATGTTTGGGATGAGATAGGTAAACGCAACGATTACGATGTAAAATATGTGACTGCTAATTTCTCCGGTCTCTTTGGCCTACTTGAAACTGGCCGAATTGATACCATTTCAAACCAAATCACCGTCACAGAAGCACGTAAAGCGAAATACTTATTTGCTGACCCGTATGTCATCGACGGTGCACAAATTACCGTTCGCAAAGGTAATGACAGCATTAAAGGGATTGACGATCTTGCCGGCAAAACGGTCGCGGTCAATTTAGGCTCAAACTTCGAGCAGCTACTACGCAGCTTTGACAAAGACAACAAAATCATCATCAAAACTTACGATACCGGTATTGAACATGACGTTGCTCTTGGCCGTGCCGATGCGTTTGTGATGGATCGCCTTTCGGCTCTGGAACTGATTAAAACAACGGGCTTACCGTTGCAATTGGCTGGTCACCCTTTTGAAACCATTGAAAACGCTTGGCCGTTTGTTAACAACGAGCAAGGCCAAAAACTGCAAGCTGAAGTGAATCAAGCGTTAGCCTCGATGCGCGCTGATGGCACACTGAGTGCGATTTCTGAAAAATGGTTTGCTGCCGATATCACCAATAAGTAAATTCCCCTATTATCAAAAGATAGGATTGAGGTGGAACCACACATTCCACCTTTTTTGTTTTAAAAAGGTAAGCCGATGGGATTTGATTTTCACTATATGCTTGAGCTGATGCCAATACTGCTCAGGTATTTAGGCACCACCGTGGAGATGGCGACTTGGGGCTTAGTGTTTGCTTTGATCCTGTCGGTCATTTTAGCCAATATTCGTGTGTTCAAAGTGCCCATTTTGGATCCGCTAAGCCAGCTGTACATCAGCTTTTTCCGCGGTACTCCCCTGCTGGTACAACTATTTCTACTCTACTATGGTCTGCCGCAAGTGTTACCGTGGATGGTCGGTTTAAATGCATTTAGCGCCGCGGTGATCGGGCTAACTCTTCACTTCGCCGCTTATATGGCAGAAAGTATTCGCGCCGCCATTTTGGGTATTGATCGCAGCCAAATGGAAGCGAGTTTGTCTGTGGGTATGACCACAAGCCAAGCAATGCGCCGCATTATTTTGCCGCAAGCTACTCGTATCGCGTTGCCATCATTAATGAATTACTTCATTGATATGATCAAATCGACCTCATTAGCTTTTACATTAGGAGTCGCTGAGATCATGGCTAGAGCGCAGATGGAAGCTTCGTCAAGCTTTCGCTTCTTTGAAGCTTTCCTCGCCGTTGCATTAATTTACTGGGCCGTAGTGGTGGTACTGACTCGGGTACAAATTTGGGCTGAAGAGAGACTCAATAAGGCGTATGTACGATGATTAAACTCGATAATATTCATAAGCGCTTTGGCGATACTGAAGTGCTCAAAGGCATCAGCTTAGCAATAGAAAAAGGTGAAATCATCGTCATTATTGGCTCAAGCGGTACAGGTAAATCGACCTTACTGCGCTGCGTCAACTTCCTAGAACGCGCAGACCAAGGCTCCATTACTATTGATGATGTCACCGTCGACACCCAGCAACAGACCAAAGCAGATGTATTAGCACTGCGCAGAAAAACAGGCTTTGTTTTCCAAAACTACGCGCTGTTTGCTCATATGACAGCGAGGCAAAATGTCGCCGAAGGGCTCATTACGGTGCACGGTTGGAAAAAAGATCTCGCCCTGACCCGCGCACAGCAGATTTTGGATGACATCGGTCTTGGGGATAAAGGAGAGAGTTATCCCGCAGCGCTTTCTGGTGGCCAGCAGCAGCGCGTTGGGATCGGTCGTGCGATGGCGCTACAACCAGAATTGCTGCTATTTGATGAACCTACGTCAGCACTCGATCCTGAATGGGTTGGCGAAGTGCTTGCTTTAATGAAGAAATTAGCTACTCATCACCAAACAATGCTGGTGGTTACCCATGAGATGCAGTTTGCAAAAGAGGTAGCCGATCGCGTGATCTTCATGGCCGATGGGCAAATTGTAGAGCAAGGCTCTCCACAGGATATCTTTGGTAATCCACAGGATCCTAAGCTCAAGAAATTTTTAAATCAGGTGGGGATCGACGAAGGATCCTTGTGATTTAAAGGAGACTGCGTATAATCCCCCGACCGGAATTTTAGTGAACCCAATCGTTGACACTTATTGTGACAGTGATTACAATTCCGCCTCTTTGTTGAGAGGCGTCGGATTCCTTTCTTTCTATTAAAGAAGCGAAAATATGCCCACGCCGGGTTTATTTGAACCTAAAAACTACTGATCAGTAAGGTAATTACACATGTCTAAACGCACTTTTCAACCTACCGTTCTAAAGCGCAAGCGTACTCACGGTTTCCGTGCACGCATGGCAACTAAGAATGGCCGTAAGGTTATTAATGCACGTCGTGCTAAAGGCCGCGCGCGCCTGTCAAAATAATTCGCGATTATTTTGAATACGTACGCGTTCAATCGGGAGTTACGTTTGTTAACTCCCGAACATTATAAAAAAGTCTTCCAGCAAGCGCACAGCGCAGGCTCCCCCCATTTCACTATCATTGCTCGCGAAAACGCTCTTACCCACCCAAGGTTAGGGTTGGCCGTCCCCAAAAAACAGATAAAAACTGCTGTTGGCCGTAATCGCTTCAAACGCCTCGCTCGCGAAAGCTTCCGTAATAAACAGCATCAACTTCCTAACAAAGATTTTGTTGTGATTGCGAAAAAGAGCGCGCAAGATTTAAGCAATGAAGAAATGTTCAAACTATTTGAAAAATTATGGCATCGCCTGTCTCGCCCTTCGCGTGG
Organism: Vibrio sp. V12_P9A6T4; assembly: GCF_963874835.1. Classification (NCBI taxonomy): domain Bacteria; kingdom Pseudomonadati; phylum Pseudomonadota; class Gammaproteobacteria; order Vibrionales; family Vibrionaceae; genus Vibrio; species Vibrio sp. V12_P9A6T4. Next base: position 9,591 of record NZ_CAWNJO010000066.1, read on the forward strand.
TTAGCAATCGGATTCGTCCGTCTTTACCAAGGAATCATCAGTCCTCTGCTTGGACCACGCTGTCGTTTTACTCCAACCTGTTCAAACTATGCGATAGAAGCGTTGAAAGCTCACGGTTTTGTAAAAGGGTGTTGGTTATCAGGCAAACGTCTATTAAAATGCCACCCTTTGAACGAAGGGGGTTTTGACCCCGTTCCGCCACCAGTCCAAAAACAAGACAGAGATAATTAACGATGGATTCTCAACGTAATATCCTGTTAATCGCCTTGGCACTCGTTTCTTTTTTACTTTTCCAGCAATGGCAAGTAGCAAAGAACCCAGCACCTCAAGCGGTTGAGCAGGCACAAAATAGCAGCACTTTAACTGCACCATCTATGGCTGATGAGTTAGACCCAGCACCAGCAGTAACCAATGCGTCTGCAAAAACCATCACCGTCAAGACTGATGTACTGACTCTGTCAATTGACACGGTAGGTGGTGATGTAGTGAAGGCCGAGCTGAATAAGTACGATGCTGAACTCAATTCAGAAGACCCATTTGTGCTACTTAAAGACATTCCTGGTCACCAGTTTATCGCGCAAAGTGGTTTAGTGGGACCGCAAGGGATCGATTTAAGCAGCAACAATCGTCCAAACTATACTGTTAGCGCCGACACCTTTGCTCTAGCGGATGGTCAAGACGAACTGCGCATTCCCATGACTTATCAAGCCAATGGCCTTGAATACACCAAAACCTTCATCCTTAAACGTGGCAGCTACGCCTTGGATGTTGAATTTGATGTAGTCAACCAATCTGGTAATAACGCGACACTGGGTATGTATGCACACCTACGCCAAAATTTATTGGACGCTGGTGGCAGCTTGGCTATGCCAACTTACCGTGGCGGTGCTTACTCAACACAAGATACACGTTATAAGAAATACAGTTTCGATGATATGCAAGATCGTAACTTGTCACTGCCTTTAGTTAACGGTGAAGGTTGGGCGGCGATGATCCAACACTACTTTGCCAGCGCGTGGATCCCACGTGATGCAGCAGGGTCAAACTTATACACTCGCGTGATTGGCAACTTAGGTGATATTGGTGTTCGCATGCCAAATAAAACCATCGCCAACGGTGAAAAAGCGACATTCTTAGCCACACTTTGGGTGGGTCCAAAACTGCAAGATGAGATGGCTGCTGTTGCGCCAAATCTTGATCTAGTTGTCGACTACGGCTGGTTATGGTTTATTGCAAAACCACTGCACATGTTGCTTTCATTCATTCAAAGCTTCGTTAGCAACTGGGGTGTAGCAATCATCTGCTTAACCTTCATTGTTCGCGGTGCTATGTACCCACTAACCAAAGCACAATACACCTCTATGGCAAAAATGCGCATGCTGCAACCGAAGCTGCAAGCAATGCGTGAGCGCATCGGCGATGACCGCCAACGCATGAGCCAAGAAATGATGGAGCTGTATAAGAAAGAGAAAGTAAACCCACTCGGTGGTTGTTTACCTATCTTCCTGCAAATGCCTATCTTCATTGCGCTTTACTGGTCATTAATGGAATCGGTTGAACTGCGTCATTCACCTTTCTTTGGTTGGATTCATGACCTTTCAGCACAAGACCCATACTACATCTTGCCACTACTGATGGGTGTGAGTATGTTTATGATCCAGAAAATGAGCCCGACGACAGTCACTGACCCGATGCAACAGAAGATCATGACCTTTATGCCGGTTATGTTTACATTCTTCTTCTTGTTCTTCCCATCAGGTTTAGTGATTTACTGGTTGGTATCGAACATCGTTACCTTGATCCAGCAAACCTTGATTTACAAAGCGCTGGAGAAAAAAGGCTTACACTCTAAGTAGCCACTTCAGCAAGAAGTCACACTGACAAGTGAAACAAAGGCGACCTTTTGGTCGCCTTTTTGTTTTTGGCTGATTACAATTGCGCTCATACACCCCTATGTTAGGTACCCTTATGTCTACAGACACCATTGTTGCTCAAGCAACCGCTCCAGGCCGAGGTGGCGTGGGGATTATTCGCGTCTCAGGCCCGAAAGCCGCTCAAGTCGCGCTTGAAGTAACCGGGAAAACACTGAAACCTCGTTATGCGGAATACTTGCCTTTTAAGCATCAAGATGGCACCGAACTTGACCAAGGCATCGCGATTTATTTTCCTAATCCTCACTCCTTTACCGGCGAAGATGTGCTCGAACTACAAGGACACGGCGGTCCGGTCGTCATGGATATGCTGATCAAACGCATTTTGGCTATCAGTGGCTTGCGCGCAGCGCGCCCGGGTGAATTTTCTGAGCGTGCGTTTTTAAACGACAAAATGGATTTAACCCAAGCGGAAGCGATTGCCGATTTGATTGACGCCAGCTCTGAAGAAGCGGCCAAATCCGCCCTGCATTCATTGCAAGGTCAATTTTCCAAACGCATTCACACCTTGGTCGATTCCCTAATCCACCTGCGAATTTACGTTGAAGCAGCGATTGATTTTCCTGAAGAGGAGATCGATTTTCTTGCCGATGGTAAAGTTGCCGCAGATCTGCAAAATATCATCGACAACTTAGACGCCGTGCGCAAAGAGGCCAATCAAGGGGCCATTTTACGCGAAGGGATGAAAGTGGTGATAGCAGGGCGTCCTAACGCGGGCAAATCGAGTCTATTGAATGCGCTTTCAGGCAAAGATTCAGCCATCGTTACAGACATAGCAGGAACCACGCGTGACGTGCTGCGAGAGCACATCCACATCGATGGCATGCCACTGCATATCATCGATACCGCTGGCCTACGTGATGCCAATGACGAAGTCGAAAGAATAGGCATTGAGCGTGCTTGGGATGAAATAGCAAAAGCAGATCGTGTACTCTTTATGGTTGACGGCACCACCACCGATGCCACCGATCCGAAAGAAATCTGGCCAGATTTTGTCGATCGATTGCCTGAAAACATCGGCATGACGGTGATCCGTAACAAAGTCGATCAAACCAAAGAATCACTCGGTATCTGTCATGTTAATTCTCCAACCTTAATCCGCCTGTCGGCAAAAACTGGAGAGGGCGTTGATGCTCTGCGTACTCATCTCAAAGAGTGCATGGGCTTTGCTGGGGGCAATGAAGGCGGCTTTATGGCCAGACGACGCCATTTGGACGCGCTAGAGCGCGCCGCACAGCACCTCATGATTGGTCAGCAGCAGCTCGAAGGCTACATGGCTGGTGAAATCTTAGCGGAAGAACTGCGTTTATCGCAGCAACATCTAAACGAGATAACGGGCGAATTTAGCTCCGATGACTTGTTAGGGCGCATCTTTTCGTCGTTCTGTATCGGCAAATGATCGCCGTGAGAAGCTTGATCACTCTTAATTATAGGAATATCTCATGATCCATATCATCACTGGCAGCACCTTAGGAGGCGCTGAATATGTCGCCGATCATCTCAACGATCTACTGCAAGAGCAAGGTTATACTACGACTATCCACAGCCAACCCAACTTAAGTGATATACCCTCACAAGGGACTTGGCTCATTGTCACCTCCACGCATGGAGCGGGTGACTACCCAGACAATATCCAACCTTTTATCGCTTCTTTGCAATCAACACCACCGAATACGAGCGAGTTAAAATATGCCGTGATAGCACTTGGCGATTCAAGCTATGACACGTTTTGCGCAGCAGGTAAGCATGCATATCAACTGCTTGAGGATATAGGTGCAACGCCAATTAGCGACTGTTTCACCATAGATATATTAGAATATTCCGTTCCTGAAGATGCCGCTGAAGTATGGCTCAAACAGCACATAGAACAATTCTAGCGAATAGCATAAAGTCACCAAGCGGCCTGTGAGCCGCTTTTTTTGTACTCTTAAGCTCTGTGTATAACTGTCTCAATACTCGCCATAGAAAAGTTAAGTCCATTTTAAATATTTTAATGTGTATAACTATGCTGTTATTCGGTGATTAACCTATAGTTATCCAATTAATAACTTATGCATTTTACGACACTGTGCATAACTAGCCTTTTTGATCCCAGCTAATACACGATTAGATCATGTCAGGATCACAGCTTGTGATCCTCTTAAAAACCATGATCTTGTTGATCATTTATCGGTTATCCACAGATATGCTCGATCCTAATAATAGATCTAATAAAAGATCTCTATATAGATCTTATATATTATTAACTTACCAAGCTCAGATTAAAAAAGCAGAAAAGCGATTTTCTAGCCAGTGGAAAGCAGGTAGAATACGCCTCTTTTGTCAGTCCATGCTTCATTGAATACCTGAGGTCGGTTCATGCTTTATCACGAAAAATTTGACGTCATTGTGGTCGGTGGTGGCCATGCTGGAACGGAAGCCGCTCTCGCTGCAGCTCGTACTGGTCAAAGTACGCTATTGCTTACCCATAACATTGAGACTCTAGGACAGATGTCGTGCAATCCTGCGATTGGCGGAATTGGTAAAGGACATCTGGTTAAAGAAGTCGATGCCATGGGCGGTCTAATGGCACAAGCGATTGATCATGCAGGTATTCAATTTAGAACACTCAATGCCTCAAAAGGGCCAGCGGTTCGAGCGACTCGAGCCCAAGCAGATCGTGCGCTTTACAAATCGTATGTGCGTGATGTGCTTGAAAACACGCCAAACTTAACTTTGTTCCAACAAGCGGTCGATGATCTTATCGTTGAAAATGATCGTGTAATGGGCGTTGTGACTCAAATGGGCCTCAAATTCCACGCCAAAGCGGTGGTATTGACAGTAGGCACCTTCCTTGGTGGAAAGATCCACATTGGTCTTGAAAACTTCTCAGGAGGCCGCGCAGGAGATCCTCCATCGATCGCATTAGCGCAACGTTTACGTGAACTGCCGTTTCGAGTCGATCGTTTAAAAACCGGTACGCCACCAAGGATCGATGCACGCAGTGTGGACTTCTCAGTGTTAGAAACACAACACGGTGATAACCCAACGCCTGTTTTTTCCTTCATGGGACAACGTGAACAGCATCCACGTCAAATACCATGCTACATCACGCATACCAACGATAAAACGCATGATGTGATCCGTGCCAATCTTGATCGTAGTCCGATGTACGCAGGTGTCATCGAAGGTATCGGCCCACGCTACTGCCCATCGATCGAAGACAAAGTCATGCGTTTTGCCGACAAAAATAGCCATCAAATTTTTATCGAGCCTGAAGGTTTGACCACGACAGAACTCTACCCTAACGGTATTTCCACCAGCTTACCGTTTGATGTACAAGTGCAGATCGTTCGCTCAATGAAAGGGTTTGAAAACGCACATATTGTTCGTCCGGGTTACGCCATTGAGTACGATTTTTTCAATCCACAAGATTTAAAACAAACCTACGAAACCAAATTCATCAGTGGTTTGTTCTTTGCTGGCCAAATCAACGGCACCACCGGATACGAAGAAGCGGCAGCGCAAGGGTTAATGGCTGGTTTGAATGCAAGCTTATTTAGCCAAGAAAAAGAAGGCTGGAGTCCACGCCGTGATCAAGCTTACATGGGCGTGTTGATCGATGATCTTTCCACTATGGGTACCAAAGAACCTTATCGCATGTTTACCTCTCGTGCTGAATATCGCTTACTGCTACGCGAAGATAACGCCGATTTGCGTTTAACCGAAAAAGCCAGAGAGTTAGGTTTAGTCGATGATGCGCGCTGGGCGCGTTTTAATCAAAAAATGGAAAACATGGAAATCGAACGTCAACGTTTGAAACAAACGTGGATGAACCCGAACTCCGTTGGTGTTGATGCACTGAATGCGTTGCTCAAAACACCCATGTCTCGTGAAGCGAGTGGTGAAGATCTACTACGTCGACCAGAAATCACCTATCAACAGCTCACGTCGCTTGAGTCATTTGCACCAGCATTGAACGATAGTGAAGCGGCTGAGCAAGTTGAAATTCAAATCAAATACGATGGTTATATTCAGCGTCAGCAAGATGAGATCGACAAATCATTGCGCCATGAGCACACTAAATTGCCGATGGATCTTGACTATAAACAGGTCAAAGGCTTGTCCAACGAAGTGATCCTTAAGCTTAACAATGCCAAGCCTGAAACGGTTGGTATTGCCTCTCGTATTTCTGGTATTACACCAGCTGCTATTTCTATCTTATTGGTTTATTTGAAAAAGCAAGGTGTACTGAAGAAAGGGGAAGACGCCGCATGAGCGAGTTAAGAACGCGTCTCGATGATTTAATTGGTCAAACCGATCTCGAGGTCAATGAGCAGCAACGTAGCCAATTAGTCGGTTACGTGGAACTGTTGAATAAATGGAACAAAGCCTACAATCTTACCTCAGTGCGCGATCCTATGGATATGTTGGTGAAACATATTTTAGATAGTATAGTGGTAAGTCCTCACTTACAGGGTGAGCGTTTTATCGACGTTGGTACTGGGCCTGGTTTACCTGGTATACCTCTCGCTATCATGAATCCTGATAAAACCTTTTACTTACTTGATAGTTTAGGTAAGCGCATTCGTTTTATTAAACAAGTTCTGCATGAGCTTGGTATCAAAAATGTGACCACGATTCAAAGTCGAGTCGAAGAGTTTCAGCCTGAAGTAAAATTTGATGGCGTACTGAGCCGTGCGTTTGCTTCAATGCTCGATATGGTGGAATGGTGTCACCATTTACCAAAAGAAACATCGGGCCGATTTTTAGCCCTGAAAGGACAACGGCCAGATGAGGAAATAGCCACACTACCTGAGTGGTGTTCTGTGACTGATGTCAAAGCTTTGAAAGTTCCTGAGTTGGAAGGTGACCGTCATCTTGTAATCTTATCTCGCAAGGGATAACAGCGAGGCATACCGTGGGCAAAATCGTAGCAATCGCCAACCAGAAAGGTGGCGTAGGAAAAACAACAACGTGCATTAACTTAGCGGCCTCTATGGCGGCGACTAAGCGTAAAGTTTTAGTGATCGATCTCGACCCACAAGGCAATGCAACGATGGCCAGTGGTGTTGATAAGTATCAAGTAGATGCAACCGCGTACGAATTGTTGGTCGAAGACACTCCTTTTGATGAAGTAGTGTGTCGCAAAACAACGGGACACTACGATTTGATTGCGGCGAACGGAGACGTGACAGCCGCTGAAATCAAATTAATGGAAGTCTTTGCTCGCGAAGTGCGTTTGAAAAATGCCCTCGCGCCAGTTCGTGATAACTATGATTTCATCTTTATTGATTGTCCTCCTTCTTTAAATCTTCTTACAATCAACGCCATGGCCGCAGCGGATTCTGTGTTAGTGCCAATGCAATGTGAGTATTTTGCATTAGAAGGTTTAACGGCGTTAATGGATACCATCAGCAAGTTAGCCGCGGTAGTCAACGAAAACCTGAAAATCGAAGGGTTACTTCGAACGATGTACGATCCGCGTAATCGCCTAGCCAATGAAGTATCCGATCAACTGAAAAAGCACTTTGGAAACAAAGTCTATCGCACCGTTATTCCTCGTAATGTCCGTCTTGCTGAAGCGCCAAGTTATGGCAAGCCAGCAATGTACTACGACAAGTATTCAGCTGGGGCAAAAGCATATCTCGCCTTAGCTGGCGAAATGCTTCGTCGAGAAGAAATACCCGCATAATCTCAACTAAAGGAATTCGTCTACATGACTAAACGTGGTTTAGGAAAAGGATTGGATGCATTGCTCGCAACCAGTTCTCTTGCTCGTGAAAAGGAGCAAGCCGCCTCACATAGCCAAGCACTCTCTTCTGATGGCGAATTAATGGATATCGCGGTATCAAATTTGAAACCTGGCATGTATCAACCACGTAAAGATATGTCGGCAGAAGCGTTGGAAGAGCTATCTGCGTCTATCCAATCGCAAGGTATTATCCAGCCGATCGTGGTAAGACGTTTAGAGCTTGGCGGCTATGAAATTATTGCAGGTGAACGCCGTTGGCGCGCTGCAAAACAAGCAGGTTTAAAGCAAGTGCCCTGTTTGATCAAAAATGTCCAAGATCGCGCTGCGATTGCAATGGCACTGATAGAAAATATTCAACGCGAAGATTTGAATGCGATTGAAGAAGCACAAGCTTTAGAGCGGTTGCAAGACGAATTTAAGCTGACTCACCAGCAGGTGGCTGATGTGATTGGTAAATCACGCACTACAGTGAGTAACTTATTACGCTTAAATCAATTGGCGGATGGCGTGAAGCGTTTAGTGGAAACCAAGCAGCTTGAAATGGGCCATGCACGAGCATTATTGATGCTCGAAGGCGATCAACAAATTGAAATTGCACAACGTGTGGCCGCAAAACAGCTGACCGTGAGACAAACTGAGCAATTAGTGAAAAAGTGTCTAACACAGCCTTCTGAGGACGGATCGGCATCGGAAGACTTAGATGCACAACAAATGTCACAAAGATTGAGTGAAATGTTAGGGGCTAAAGTGTCGATCATTCGTTCAAAAGGTGGCAAAGCCAAAATGACGATTAGTCTTGATGAGCCTCACAAATTAGAGCAACTAATTGCCAAGCTAGAAAGCTAAATGAGATAATTGATTTAAGTCAATTATGCAAAAAACGTTTTTTTATTTGAAAGTTGTCGGTTTGTAAACAAAATTGTAACTTTTTGCTGTCTTTCAATTGCAATCAGTTCGACTCACCGTATAATTTTCGCCAATTTCCCAGCCCTATGTTGTAGATGAGCTGAGGATATTACTAGAGGTACGAATACATGGTAGCTGCGTTGGCTAGACCAGGACGAGAGCTTGCTAAGCGATTGTTAATGATCCAGTCTGGCGCGGTTATTTTTGTGGCGGCAGGGATGGCGGTAGCTGTAAATGCTGAATGGGGCTTTTCTGCGCTGATTGGGGGTGGCATCTTTGTCATTGCCAATGCGGTTTTTGCGCTGTGTGCTTTTATGTTTAGTGGAGCTCGTGCTGCGAAGCAAGTCGCGGCCTCTTTCTACACTGGCGAAGTACTCAAGATCCTCATCACAGTTGCACTGTTCTGTGTTGCCTACATGTATATGCAGGTGGAACTCGTTCCCCTCAAACTAACCTATTTGCTGGCTCTAGGTATTAATATCTGTGCGCCAGTGCTATTCATTAACAACAAAAAATAGGATGAGTTATGGCTGCGCCAGGTGAAGCGCTAACATCGTCCGGATACATTGAACACCACTTGACGAACCTCTCTCTTGCGAAGATTTCTGAGCATTACGATTTGGGGCTGTCAATTAGTGAGACGAGTTTCTGGAACGTACATATCGATAGCCTGTTTTTTTCCTTGTTTACTGGCTTAATATTCCTATGGATATTTCGCTCTGTAGCAAAGAAAGCAACAGCGGGTGTACCCGGTAAGCTGCAGTGTTTTGTTGAAATATTGGTAGAATTTGTCGATCAAAACGTCAAAGACACCTTTCATGGACGCAATCCACTTATAGCACCGCTGGCACTGACTATCTTTTGTTGGGTATTGTTAATGAACATCATGGACTTAGTGCCCATCGATTTCTTACCGTATCCAGCACAACATTGGCTTGGTATCCCTTATCTAAAAGTGGTTCCGTCAGCTGATGTGAATATCACCATGGCTATGGCTCTAGGCGTATTTGCTCTGATGATTTACTACAGCATCAAAGTGAAAGGCCTAGGTGGTTTTGCGAAAGAATTAGCTCTACATCCATTCAATCACTGGACCATGATTCCGTTTAACCTACTTATTGAAGTGGTGTCGTTACTTGCGAAACCTCTCTCACTCGGTATGCGTCTATTCGGTAACATGTTCGCAGGTGAGGTGGTATTTATTCTTATCGCAGCGATGCTACCATGGTGGCTACAATGGATGGGTTCACTACCGTGGGCGATTTTCCATATTCTGGTAATTCTGATTCAATCTTTCGTGTTCATGATGCTGACTATTGTTTATCTATCAATGGCACACGAAGATAGTGATCATTAATTTTTTAAAGCTTTTTATTTGGGCACATAAGCCAACAACTATAAATTGGAGATAGTAATGGAAACTTTACTGAGCTTTTCTGCAATCGCCGTAGGTATTATCGTCGGTCTTGCTTCTCTTGGTACAGCGATTGGTTTCGCACTTCTAGGCGGTAAATTCCTTGAAGGTGCTGCTCGTCAACCAGAAATGGCTCCTATGCTACAAGTTAAGATGTTTATCATCGCGGGTCTACTTGATGCGGTTCCTATGATCGGTATCGTAATTGCGCTTCTATTCACTTTCGCGAACCCATTTGTTGGTCAACTAGGTTAATCAACCGATCACACAAATTGATGATTTGTCGTTGATTAATACTTTTCGTTGGTGAACAAATAGAGGGGTAGCTGTTGTGAATATGAACGCAACTCTGCTAGGTCAAGCAATCGCGTTTGCACTGTTTGTGTGGTTCTGCATGAAATATGTATGGCCGCCAATCATGAATGCGATCGAAGAGCGTCAGAAGAAAATTGCTGACGGTCTTTCAGCCGCTGAGCGCGCTGCTAAAAACTTGGATCTAGCACAAGCCAACGCTTCTGAACAAATGAAAGAAGCGAAGCGCACTGCAACTGAGGTCATCGAACAGGCAAATAAACGTAAAGCTCAAATTTTAGACGAAGCACGTGAGGAAGCTCAGGCAGAACGCCAGAAAATCCTTGCTCAAGCGGAAGCTGAACTTGAATCTGAACGTAACCGTGCCCGCGATGAGCTGCGTAAACAAGTTGCAACTCTGGCTGTAGCTGGTGCTGAGAAAATCCTTGAGCGTTCTATCGATAAAGATGCGCACAAAGATATTCTCGACAACATTACTGCAAGACTTTAAGGATGGGGGCGCTTTATGTCTGATTTGACTACAATTGCACGCCCCTATGCTAAAGCAGCATTCGATTTTGCGGTAGAGAAAAAGCAACTTGACCAATGGGGTCAGATGTTAGCTTTTGCTGCCGAGGTCGCAAAGAACGAGCAAATGAAAGAGCTACTAACGGGCTCTGTTTCGGCTGAGAAATTAGCGGAAATTTTCATCGCAATTTGTGGCGAACAGTTTGATGTTTATGGCCAGAACCTGTTAAAGGTGATGGCTGAGAATGGCCGATTAAAGGCTCTTCCTGATGTTAGTGAACAGTTCTTTGCTCTGAAACAAGAGCATGAGAAGCAGATGGATGTTGAAGTGATTTCAGCAACTGAGCTTTCTGATGAACAGCTTGTCAATATCAGCACCAAACTTGAGCAGCGTCTTGAACGCAAAGTTCAGCTGAATTGCAGTATAGATGAGACCCTACTTGGTGGGGTTATAATTCGAGCCGGAGACCTTGTCATCGATAACTCAGCCCGCGGTCGTTTAAACCGCCTGAGCGATGCATTACAGTCTTGATGGGGATTGGAGCATGCAACTTAATTCCACGGAAATTAGCGATCTAATTAAACAACGTATCGAATCTTTCGACGTTGTTAGTGAAGCTCGCAATGAAGGTACTATCGTATCGGTAAGCGATGGTATCATTCGCATTCACGGCCTAGCGGACGTGATGCAAGGTGAAATGATTGAATTACCGAGTGGCCGTTATGCACTTGCACTTAACCTTGAGCGTGACTCGGTTGGTGCGGTTGTCATGGGCCCATATGCTGACCTTAAGGAAGGCATGAAAGTAACAGGTTCTGGTCGTATTCTTGAAGTGCCAGTTGGTCCTGAATTGTTAGGTCGCGTAGTGAATACACTCGGTCAGCCTATCGATGGTAAAGGTCCTATCGAAGCGAAATTGTCTTCACCTGTTGAAATGATTGCACCTGGTGTAATCGACCGTAAATCAGTCGATCAACCAGTACAAACCGGCTATAAGTCAGTTGACTCTATGATCCCAATCGGTCGTGGCCAACGTGAACTTATCATCGGTGACCGTCAAACTGGTAAAACAGCAATGGCGATCGACGCAATTATTAACCAAAAAGATTCAGGTATTTACTCTATCTATGTTGCGATTGGCCAAAAAGCCTCAACTATCGCTAACGTAGTACGCAAATTAGAAGAGCACGGCGCGCTTGCAAACACAGTTGTGGTTGTTGCATCGGCTTCTGAATCCGCGGCATTGCAATACCTTGCGCCATATGCAGGTTGTGCAATGGGTGAATACTTCCGCGATCGCGGTGAAGATGCACTGATTGTTTATGATGACTTATCTAAACAAGCGGTTGCTTACCGTCAGATCTCACTACTACTCAAACGCCCACCAGGCCGTGAAGCATTCCCAGGTGACGTTTTCTATCTCCACTCTCGTCTACTTGAGCGTGCTGCTCGTGTTAGCGAAGAGTATGTAGAACGTTTCACTAAGGGTGAAGTGAAAGGTAAAACCGGTTCTTTAACCGCGCTACCTATCATTGAAACACAAGCGGGTGACGTTTCAGCATTCGTACCGACTAACGTAATCTCGATTACCGATGGTCAGATCTTCCTACAAACTGAACTATTCAACGCGGGTGTTCGCCCAGCCGTTGACCCTGGTATTTCAGTATCTCGTGTAGGTGGTGCCGCTCAGACGAAAATCATCAAGAAACTGTCAGGTGGTATCCGTACCGCGCTTGCACAGTACCGCGAACTTGCTGCATTTGCTCAGTTCTCGTCAGATCTTGATGAAGCGACGAAGAGACAGCTAAACCATGGTCAGAAAGTAACAGAGCTGATGAAGCAGAAACAATATGCTCCGATGTCTGTGTTTGACCAAGCGTTGGTTATCTTTGCGGCAGAGCGTGGTTATTTAAATGATGTTGCGTTGAATAAACTGGCTGATTTTGAATCTGCTCTACTGTCGTATGCTCGTGGTCAATATGTTGATCTTGTAAAAGATATCGACAAATCGGGTGCTTATAACGATGAAATCGAAGCTCAGTTCAAGAAACTGGTTGACGATTTCAAGGCAACCCAGACCTGGTAATTGGTGGGTGACCCTAGGGTCACCACTGACCAATAACGGATTACCTTAAAAGAGAGTAAAACGATGGCCGGCGCAAAAGAGATACGTAATAAAATCGGTAGTGTTAAAAGCACGCAGAAAATTACGAAAGCGATGGAAATGGTAGCAGCTTCAAAAATGCGTCGTTCGCAAGACGGCATGGAAGCTTCTCGTCCATACGCTGAAACAATGCGTAAAGTGATCGGTCATGTGGCGAGTGCAAATCTAGAATATCGTCATCCTTATCTAGAAGAGCGCGAAGCCAAACGTGTTGGTTACATCATTATTTCAACAGACCGTGGTTTGTGTGGTGGTTTGAACGTGAACTTGTTCAAAAAAGCCCTGCATGACATGAAAGATTGGTCGGAGAAAGGTGCTGAGGTTGAGCTTGCAATTGTGGGCTCAAAGGCAACGGCTTTCTTTAGAAACAGTGGCGCTAAAGTCGCTGCTCAAGTCTCTGGTTTGGGCGATAGCCCAACCTTGGAAGATTTGATCGGCTCCGTTGGTGTTATGCTGAAGAAATATGATGCAGGTGAGTTGGATCGCCTATACGTAGTGTTCAACAAATTTGTGAATACTATGGTTCAAGAACCAACGATCGATCAATTACTACCTTTGCCTAGATCGAATAGCGAAGAGATGAAACGCGAACATTCTTGGGACTACATCTATGAGCCTGAACCAAAGCCTCTACTCGATGCACTATTGCTGCGTTATGTAGAGTCTCAGGTTTATCAGGGTGTGGTTGAGAATCTTGCTTGTGAGCAAGCTGCTCGAATGATTGCGATGAAAGCAGCTACCGATAACGCAAGCAACTTGATTGATGATTTACAGCTTGTGTATAACAAAGCCCGTCAGGCGGCGATTACACAAGAACTATCGGAAATCGTTTCTGGTGCAGCAGCGGTTTAAGCTTAGGTAAAACAAACAGTTTAGAGGATTAACGATGGCTACAGGTAAGATCGTACAGATCATCGGTGCGGTAGTCGACGTAGAGTTCCCACAGGGCGAAGTACCAAGTGTTTACGATGCTCTGAATGTTGTGGATTCAAAAGAACGTCTCGTTCTTGAAGTTCAACAGCAGCTTGGCGGTGGCGTGATTCGCGCAATCGTAATGGGTAGCTCTGATGGTTTACGTCGTGGTTTGGTAGTTGAAAATACTGGCGCTCCAATTTCAGTACCAGTCGGTATTAAGACTTTAGGTCGTATCATGAACGTGCTTGGTGATGCGATTGATGAGCGTGGTGAAATCGGTGCGGAAGAGCTTTACTCTATCCACCGTCCAGCTCCAAGCTATGAAGAGCAATCAAACGAAACTGCTCTTCTTGAAACCGGTGTAAAAGTAATCGATTTGGTTTGTCCATTCTCTAAGGGTGGTAAAATCGGTCTATTTGGTGGTGCAGGTGTAGGTAAGACCGTTAACATGATGGAACTTATCAACAACATCGCACTGCAACACTCAGGTCTTTCAGTATTTGCGGGTGTTGGTGAACGTACTCGTGAAGGTAACGATTTCTACTATGAGATGCAGGAAGCAGGTGTTGTAAACATCGAAGAGCCTGAAAAATCAAAAGTAGCGATGGTTTACGGACAGATGAACGAGCCACCAGGCAACCGTCTACGTGTTGCACTGACGGGTTTGACAATGGCAGAACGTTTCCGTGACGAAGGTCGTGACGTACTTCTGTTCATCGATAACATCTACCGTTACACGCTTGCCGGTACGGAAGTATCAGCACTGCTAGGTCGTATGCCTTCAGCGGTAGGTTACCAACCTACTCTTGCAGAAGAAATGGGTGTGCTTCAGGAGCGTATTACGTCAACTAAGCAAGGTTCTATCACGTCTGTACAGGCGGTATATGTACCAGCAGATGACTTGACGGACCCGTCTCCAGCCACAACGTTCGCGCACTTGGATGCAACGGTTGTACTTAACCGTAACATCGCAGCAATGGGCCTATACCCAGCGATCGACCCACTCGATTCAACGTCTCGTCAGCTAGACCCACTCGTCGTAGGTCAAGAGCACTACGACATCGCTCGTGGCGTTCAGCAGACGCTTCAGCGCTACAAAGAGCTGAAAGACATCATTGCGATCTTGGGTATGGACGAGTTGTCTGAATCGGATAAGCAAGTTGTATCACGTGCACGTAAGATTGAACGTTTTCTAACTCAGCCTTATCACGTAGCTGAAGTATTTACAGGTGACCCTGGTGTTTACGTACCTCTAAAAGAGACGCTACGTGGCTTCAAAGGTCTTCTATCTGGTGAATACGATGACATTCCAGAGCAAGCGTTTATGTACTGCGGTACTATCGACGATGCGATTGAGAATGCTAAGAAGCTATAAGGCTAACTAGGAGGCGATATGGCAGCAATAACCTTTCACCTAGACGTCGTCAGTGCAGAGAAGAAAATCTTCTCTGGCCAAGTCGAAACGTTTCAGGTGACCGGTAGCGAAGGTGAACTGGGAATTTTCCATGGTCACACACCGCTGCTGACCGCTATTAAGCCTGGTATGGTGCGTATCGTTAAGCTACACGGCCACGAAGAAATTATTTATGTTTCGGGTGGTATTGTCGAAGTGCAACCGGGTACTGCTACAGTACTGGCTGATACGGCAATTCGTGGTGAAGAACTAGACGCAGCTAAGGCAGAAGAAGCCAAACGCAAAGCTGAAGAGAATATTTCAAATCAGCATGGCGATATGAACTTCGCACAAGCGGCCAGTGAACTGGCTAAAGCCATGGCTCAGTTACGAGTTATCGAGCTGACCAAAAAACGTCGTTAATGTGTTTTATAATTAAGACGTGATGTAAAAAGGCGACCTATAGGTCGCCTTTTTGCTTATTTTTTAACAGAAAATTATTTAGTTAAATTAACTATCTCTTTAATTACCGCTAAAATGCGGCTTAACTTTTTTAACGTCAATAGGTTGTCAATGAAATTTAGCGCAGTGATCCTCGCAGCAGGTAAAGGTACTCGAATGTATTCTAATATGCCTAAAGTGCTGCACACACTGGCGGGTAAGCCAATGGTGAAACACGTAATTGATACGTGCAATAGCTTAGGTGCCCAAAATATCCACTTGGTTTATGGTCATGGTGGTGAGCAAATGCAGCAAGCGCTTGCCGAAGAGTCGGTTAACTGGGTGCTGCAAGCGGATCAATTAGGAACTGGCCATGCCGTTGATCAAGCCTCGCCTCATTTCCAAGACGATGAGAAGATCCTCGTGTTGTACGGTGATGTTCCATTGATCTCGGAAGAAACCGTGGAAAGCTTGTTAGATGCACAACCTAATGATGGGATAGCCTTGCTGACAGTGGTACTGGATAACCCAACCGGTTATGGCCGTATCGTGCGTAAGCATGGCCCAGTGGTGGCGATTGTTGAACAAAAAGATGCCACTGATGAGCAAAAGTTAATTAAAGAGATCAATACGGGCGTGATGGTGGCAACGGGGCGCGATCTCAAGCGCTGGTTGTCAGGCTTAAGTAATGAGAACGCACAAGGCGAATATTATCTGACAGATGTTATCGCTGCAGCGCACAATGAAGGCCGCGCAGTTGAGGCTGTTCATCCTGCCAGCTCTATTGAAGTGGAAGGGGTAAATGATCGCGCTCAACTGGCTCGTTTAGAGCGTGCTTATCAAGCAACACAAGCGAAAAAGCTATTAGAACAAGGTGTGATGCTACGCGATCCTACGCGTTTTGATCTGCGTGGTGAATTACAGTGTGGGATGGATGTTGAGATTGATGCAAACGTCATCATCGAAGGAAATGTCTCTTTGGGTGATAACGTAATTATCGGCATGGGTTGCGTGCTTAAAGATTGCGAAATTGATGACAACACAGTGATCCGCCCATACAGCGTCATTGAAGGGGCAACCGTTGCAGAAAACTGTACCGTTGGGCCTTTTACCCGTTTACGTCCTGGTGCTGAACTGCGTAATGATGCTCACGTGGGTAACTTCGTGGAAGTAAAAAATACTCGTTTGGGTGAAGGTTCGAAAGCCAATCACTTAACTTATCTTGGTGATGCCGAAATTGGCCAGCGTGTTAATGTCGGGGCTGGCGTTATCACTTGTAATTACGATGGTGTCAATAAATTCAAAACCACAATTGGTGATGATGTGTTTGTCGGTTCAGACAGCCAGTTGATTGCTCCTGTAACGATCGCCAATGGTGCAACGATTGGTGCTGGCACTACGCTAAGCAGTAACGTTGCTGAAGGTGAGTTAGTCATCACTCGCGCGAAAGAGCGCAAAATCAATGGTTGGAAGCGTCCTGTTAAGCGTAGCTAACAAATAAGCGATTAAAAAGCCGCTAATTATGAGTAATGCCGTTCACTTAAGAGTGAACGGCATTTTTGTTGTCATCCCTAAACCACCGCCTTGGGCGGTGGTGATTCAACCTTGGGGCTATTGCCCGAAGGAGTGCCCATGCTAGAAGTAAACCTCTTATTCACCACAAGTAAGAGGAAACTAAAAACATGGGCGATTATAGAAGTTCATCACATGTATATTGGCGTTGCAAATACCACATAGTTTGGACACCGAAATACAGATTTAAGATCTTGAAAGGGAATGTAGGTAAAGAGCTTTAT
>NZ_CAWNJO010000067.1:0-25841 GCF_963874835.1 Vibrio sp. V12_P9A6T4
ATATTAAGGGTTCATTATGAAATATATAACACCCGTTTCATTACTGCTTGTGGCCACTATTATGGGGTGCAACTCAGAAGAAGCGACAACCAGTAGCACCAGCCAATCTAATGCTGATGCGATTGCACAGCAAAAAAGAGCGTTAGCACTGCAACTGAGTGAAAGTTACGCCGAGCTTGAAACTACACTTAAAACTGAAATCAGCGCGCAAAACCTATCCATTTCTGTTTCCACTTTGTTTGAAGAGCAGCCTGATTCCGATTTTAGTCAACAGATGGTTGTAGCGGACGCGCAAATTCGTTCAATGAAAGGCATTGAGGATTTTACTGAGCAATTGCTGCAACTGCGTATTGCCGATGCGTCGATGATTAAAGAGTGGCAAGAAGGGCAAAGCCCGTTGTTTGCTTTTGAGCCCAGAGGTAATGATGCGTCTTGGCAATATATTGAAGCGTTTGATGTGTACGGACAGGTGCATCAACTGGATGTATATCAAATGCCAGATGTACCCGTTTTCGTGGTTGATAGTAATAGCGAAGTGGAATTGCGCGCAGGCTTACAAGCAATGCGTGCACAGATGAACGCATTGGGTCAATCGACCACATTGACCACAGTAGAAAGTGGTAGCGTCGCCGCGCAAGCGATGGCCCGCAGCAGCGATAATAGCGCTGAGCCTATTTCCACCACAGTGCTGAAAAAAATTCGTTTAGCGGATGACAAAGAACCGTGGATCTCTGGAGCGGCTGAAATTTATGCGATTGTTACAGGCATCAATCCAAGCCGAGATGAGCCGACCATTGACTTAGTTGAAATGCCTTATTTGGATTACGACAAGCAAGATTACTTCCCAAATCAAGTGATGATCCAATGGTCTCGTTACCGTTGGGGCGCAGCCGATCTTATCTTGATGGAGCAAGATGATGGTACCGATTATAAAGAGCTGGCTAAATTACTCGTCAAAGTAGCGGAAGAAGTGCTGAAGCTTATCCCTGATCCAGAAGTGCAGGCGTATGCGATTATTCCGCAAATCACGGGCAAGATCATTGATGCGATTCCCGATGGTTTACTGGTCAACGACGACGATTATGTCGATGTCTTTTACACCTTGATGCAAGACACCAGCTATGTTGATCATCCTGGAGCGAGTGGTAACGCAGTGGCCACTTTTGAGCCTTTGACGATTAACCCGACACGTCCATAACATTTCTCTCCCCCTAGAAAGCGAGCGCGAATCTCTTATTAGCGCTCGCTTTTTCATCATTCTTGCTGCTTCTGATCATCATGGCTGATTTTGATGTGAATAGGGTTGCTTGAACGACGGTCAACGATTATATTACCCGAACTTAATGCGAATGCTTATCAAAATCTGTCGCAGTTATTTTGAATGGGAACCTATATGAAATCGTTGTTTAGTTTGGCAGCACTTGGCTTGCTTACCTCTTTTACTCTCAGTGCTAAAACCGTTTCTGTGGATCATCAACTCGGTACCACGACGATCGAGCAAAATCCGCAACGTGTGGTTGTCATTGGTTTAGGTGCGTTAGATACGTTAGATCGCTTTGGTATTGAACCTGTTGCGGTATCGAAAGTGACTGAACTGCCGAATTATTTAGCGAAGTACAACAGCGATAAATACGCACCTGCTGGTTCTTTATTTGAGCCTGATTTCGAAACCATTTATATGCAAAAACCAGATGTGATTGTGATTGGGCCGCGCGCCGCAACCAGTTATGACGAGCTATCTAAAATTGCACCAACTATCGTTTTTGCAGCCGATGCAAGCCAAGGCTACTGGCAGAGTACACAACAGCAGTGGCGTAATCTAGGCAAAGTCTTTGCTATTGAAGATCAAGTGGAAGCCAAAATTGAAGATTT
Organism: Vibrio sp. V12_P9A6T4; assembly: GCF_963874835.1. Classification (NCBI taxonomy): domain Bacteria; kingdom Pseudomonadati; phylum Pseudomonadota; class Gammaproteobacteria; order Vibrionales; family Vibrionaceae; genus Vibrio; species Vibrio sp. V12_P9A6T4. The sequence continues at coordinate 1,873 of NZ_CAWNJO010000067.1, forward strand.
AGATAAGCAGTTTCAAGCACTTCGTAGCTTTAATCAGAACAACCAAATCGATGCGCTCACAGTGATGAGCTCTGGCGGTAACATTACCGCTTTTGGGCCTGAATCACGTTTCTCGGCGGTGTATAAAGATTTTGGATTCAAAACGACTGTCGATAGCGTCAAAGCGACACGCCATGGCGATCTAATCTCTTATGAATTTATTCGTGAACATGATCCTAAAACCTTATTGATCATTGATCGTGATACGTTGGTCAACAAAGGGCAAAGCCACACTCGCCAAGAGTTTGAGAATGACCTGATCAAAGCGACTGCGGCCTACAAAAATAAAAGTATGGCGTTTTTAGACCTTAATGCTTGGTACCTATCCATTTCTGGTGTGACTGCCACAGAGCAGATGATCAGCGACGTTAGAAATGCTGTACACATTCACTAATTTGCCACAAACAAGCTGAGGTTAGCTTTGAAAAAGTTATTGCTTGCTTTGTTGGTAGTCAGCCTATCTTCACTGTTTGTGGGGGTAGGCAATCTATCACTAATGGCATTACTGCAAGGGGATGCCCATGCTTGGCAACTGCTCTTTACCAGTCGTTTGCCACGTTTGTTGGCGATTGTTTTAGCCGGGGCAGGGCTCAGTATCGCGGGTCTTATTATGCAGCAAATCAGCCAAAACCGATTTGCCGCGCCTTCTACCTCCGGTACCATTGAATGCGCCATGCTGGGCTACGTGTTGAGCTTAGTCTTTTTTGGCCACGGTGAAAGCTTGTGGCTTATTTTCTCGGTTTCGATTGCGGGCACTTTGCTGTTTGTCCAACTGATTCAGCGCGTGCAGTTTAAAAATGCCATTTTTGTCCCTTTGATCGGTATTATTTTTGGTAATGTGGTGGAATCCGCCGCCTCCTTCATCGCTTACAAATACGATGCGATACAAAACCTTTCTAGCTGGACGGTAGCCAATTTTGCCAATTTGCTGAAAGGGGATTTCGAACTGCTCTATATTGCGATTCCGGTTGCCCTCTTTAGCTATTTGTATGCGGCGCGAATTTCGGCCGTCGGCATGGGTAAAGATTTTGCTGTGAACTTAGGGCTTAACTATCAACAAGTGCTGGTGATTGGCGTTTGTTTGGTGTCGGTGATGTCTGCGACGGTTGTGATGATTGTCGGTCAACTGCCTTTTTTAGGGTTGATTGTGCCCAATTTAGTCAGCCACTATTACGGTGACAACTTGCGCAAAAATATCCCTCGTACGGCCATTTTCGGTGCGTTATTGGTACTGCTATGCGATTTGGGCGGCCGTTTGATTATTTTCCCCTATGAAGTGCCGATTTCGATGATCATCAGTATTCTCGGTGGCAGTGTATTTATTGTGTTGCTGTTGCGAGGACAACGCCATGGGTAAGTCTGTATGTGCGAGCATCACTTTGCGTGATCATACCAAACTGTGGTTACTGGTTTTGGCTTCTCTGCTTTTTGCTGGGTTATTTATTGGTGTTGGATTGAACGCCGGCAACTATCACTATTTTCTTTCTCGTCGTGTACCCAAAGTATTGGCGATGGTGTTGGCGGGCATTGCCATTGCGCAGTCTTCTTTAGCATTTCAAACCATTACCCACAACCGAATTTTAACGCCCAGCATCATGGGGTTTGATTCACTCTACCTGTTTGTGCAGGTGCTCGTGGTGACTCTTTTTGGTGGCCTAAGTAGCTACGCGCTTAATGCTTACCTCAATTTTTCGTTGTCCGTTGCTGCCATGTTGCTGTTTTCTAGTTTGTTATTCGCTTTTTATTTTCGTAAGCAGCAGAGTAACTTAATGGTGTTGTTGCTATTAGGAGTCATTCTGGGGCAACTGTTTTCCAGCATTTCCTCCTTTTTGATCATGCTGATGGATCCGAATGATTTTTCATCGGTACAGTCCAATATGTTTGCGAGCTTCAACAACGTGAAAGTGGAACTTGTGTATTGGGTAACACCGTTACTGCTGTTGGTTTGCTTTGGCCTGTTTCGCCTGCATCGCGTGTTGGATGTTTTATGGTTGGATAACGATAACGCGGTCAGTTTAGGGGTGGATGTACGCCGATTGACGCACCATGTTTTGATGCTTAGTGCGGTATTAATTGCTATTTCTACAGCTTTAGTTGGGCCCGTGATGTTCTTTGGCTTATTGGTCACCAACTTAACGCGCGAGTGGTTTCGTTCATACCAACACCGAACCTTATTGATTGGTTGTTCCGCGATGGCGGTGTGTGCATTGCTTTCTGGTCAATGGGTGGTTGAAAAAGTATTCCAGTTTGAAACAACGCTGAGTGTGGTGATCAATTTCATCGGAGGCCTCTATTTTCTCTCCCTCCTTTTACGTAATAAAATGGTTTAATTTCATATGATTCAGCTAGATAAACTGACTAAAGTGTTTGGCCAACAAGCCGTTGTGGATAAGGCCTGTGCGCAGTTTGAAAAAGGCAAGGTCACTTCAATTATTGGCCCTAATGGTGCAGGGAAAAGTACCTTACTGTCGATGGCCAGCCGTTTGGTTAGCCGTGATAGCGGTAAAGTTTGGATTGAAAGCAAAGAGCTGGTTGAGTGGGATACTAAGGCGTTGGCTAAAAAGCTATCAGTTCTGCGCCAAGCCAATACTCTGACCATGCGTTTTACCGTGAAAGAGCTGGTGGCTTTTGGCCGTTTTCCTTATTCGCAAGGTAAATTAACGGCCAATGATCATGCGATGATTGAGCAATCGATCGAATATCTTGATCTTAAAGCGATAGAAGATAAATACCTAGACGAACTGAGTGGCGGCCAACGCCAGCTGGCCTTTATTGCCATGGTGATCGCCCAAGATACCGATTACATCTTTCTCGATGAGCCATTGAACAACCTCGATATCAAACACTCATTGCAGATCATGGCCACTATTCAGCGTTTAGCACATGAGTTGAATAAAGCGGTGGTCGTGGTGATTCACGACATCAATTTTGCATCCTGTTACTCCGATTCCATCATTGCGCTGAAACGAGGCCAAGTAGTAGCAACTGGCACAGTACAAGAGGTGATTCAATCGTCGGTTTTGAGCGATATCTATGAAACGCCGTTCAACGTATTAGAAATAGAAAGTAAGCGTATTTGTATGTATTACACCCATTGATGCGATTTAACTGCCGGTGTGCGTAACGTTACGAGTAGTGAACAGAACGCTTTCGATTCACCGTAAGCCCCCTTTTTACTGCCTAATGTTGCCAACGCAAAATGGTGGAAGCGCAGACGTTTACTGCGCGCTACAGGATGGACTTAAATATTGATATATTTCTCACTTCAAAAGAAATAATAACTTGCCTCAGATCAAGAAAAAATCGTTTGGCATGATGCTGGAACTAAAACAAAGTTGAAAGATTAAAAAATTATTGAATAATGAGGGTCACGTAAACCAAGAAGTTGTATACTTCAACACTTAGTCTAAAACAGGAAACTTACCCCATGTCGAACTCGTTTGTTTTGGTTATTAACTCTGGCAGCTCATCACTGAAGTTTGCGGTGATTGATTCAAATACGGGGGATGCCGTACTGAGTGGTCTAGGTGAATGCTTTGGGCTTGATGATGCCCGTATGAGCTGGAAGTTTAACGGAGAAAAAGCCAATTGTGCGATTCAAGGTGAAGCGAATCACCACCTGTTGGCGGTTGCAAAACTGGTTGAGCTTGTGAAAAGCTACGGCTTGATTGATGACGTCGTTGCGATTGGGCACCGCGTAGTACATGGTGGCGAGAAGTTTACTAAGACCGTTAAGTTAGACGAAAAAATTGTCAACGAAGTTGAAGCGCTTAGTGATTTAGCACCGTTACATAATAAAGCACACGCGATTGGTATGCGCGCGGCAATGCTAGCGTTTCCTGAGTTACCGCAGTTTGCTGTTTTTGATACCGCTTTCCACCAAACCATGCCAGCAAAAGCCTACACAGGTGCGATTGCAAAAGAGTTATACACTGAGTTTGGTATTCGCCGCTATGGTTTCCACGGAACCAGCCATTATTTTGTGAGCCGTGAAGCGGCAAAAATGATCAACAAGCCAGTTGAAGAAAGCAGCTTTATTTCTGTTCACCTTGGTAATGGTGCGTCAGTGTGCGCAATTAAAGATGGCCAGAGTGTCGATACCAGTATGGGTTTTACACCGCTTTCCGGTTTGATGATGGGTACTCGCTGTGGTGACCTTGACCCCGGCATCATTGAATTTCTATTGAAGAAGGGGTGGACACAAGAACAAGTGTTTAATTCATTGAACAAAGCCTCTGGTTTCTTGGGTGTTTCTGGTTTAACCAGCGATGCACGTGGCATTCTAGAAGCCATGGAGCAAGGTCATGAAGGCGCTACATTGGCCTTCCAAGTCTTCACCTACCGTGTGGCTAAATACATCGCGTCATACCTTGCAGCGCTTGATTCGCTCGACGGTATTATTTTCACTGGTGGTATTGGCGAAAATGCATTGCCTATTCGTCGTGAAATTCTACGCAACCTGAAAATTCTTGGTTTTGTGGAAGATGAGCAAGGCAACGAGCAAGCTCGATTCGGTAATGCTGGCATTATCGCAAAATCAGACATGCTAAATGCAGTAGCGCTTGTGGTACCAACTAACGAAGAATTCGTGATCGCTCAACAGTCGGTTGAGTTGCTATAATTACATTTAAAATCAAATAGATAAAAGCGAGCTTGGTGCTCGCTTTTTTTGTACTCATATGTTGGATAGACCATCGCTAAGGATGTACATGGCGACACACACATGGCTTACTAAATTGCCTTCTACAATTCATTTTTGTGCATCTAAGTTAGCGAGGTTAGTACTGGGTTGTTGATGCCCCATAATGAGTAGAAAGCGCTATCAGAGTAGAGGGAAGCGTTCTAAATTGGTGGTACCAAAACTGATGGGAGTCCCTACCTAACCTCAATGATTTAGCGAGAGCTGTTCATATGTTACCTGAACATTCAATTTACGCTATACAAGCTTTTTATTGTCTCCCTTAACCATACGATTTTAGGATTCTGATTATTGCGCTTATGCCAGATCATCGTAAATGGAATCAGTAGCTTATGCTGATATTCTTGCGAAATTGGAATGGGTAGCGATACCAAGTTAGGGTGCAGTTGTTCACAATATCGCTGACAATACTTGGGTGCCGTGGTTAACATTAGATGGCTGGGCTTCTCTGCTACAAACAGCGCCTGTTCGAAGCTTGCCATCGTTAGGCTAACATTGCGCGTATGTCCCTGCTCAGCCAAAATCTCATCCAACGCCCAGCTGTCGTTCTTCTCCCATGTAACATTGATATGGGCGTAGCTTAAGAAGGTCTCCAAGTTCCATTCCTGATCAATCGCTGGGTGGTCTTTTCGGATATACACCATAGGCAGGTCGGAAAATAGAACTTCAAAATTGATGAAATATGGCAGCAGCTCTAGCGACTCCTTAGAGCGAGGGTGGCTCTCTCGCCCCGTAAAACCGATATCCACTTCACCGCGCGTAATCGCGTCTAATGAATCGTAATCCCAATTGTGATACTTCACTTTAGAATTGGGATACGTGTCATGAATTCGTTTAGTCAGCTCATCCACCATAATGAGTGACAATGGCGACTCGACGCCAAGGTGAAACTTCACACCACTCGGCGCATCATCACCTCGTCGTGATGCAATCTGATTACCGATTTGCATCCAGTCTAACAAGCTTTCTTGCATGCTCGTCGCAAGCGTTGTTGGTTTAAGTCCCAGCGGCGTGTTCACAAATAAAGGGTCGTCAAACCAATCACGTAATTTAGCCAGTGACTTACTCACCGATGAGGGTGTTACATTCAGCTTTTTCGCCGTTTTCGTGACACTCTGCTCTTGCAAGAGCAACTGCAGAGTGAGCAATAAATTGAGATCAAGTCGGGCAAGAGATTTCTTCATGGCTTTCACTAACATTATGATATGGAAACAATACTATTAGAGAGAGGCCAATTACGCGACTCGCGACCAAGGCAATGATTAATATCATCACTACCGAGAGGCCTAAAAGCGCCATCAACCAGATAAATATTGCCGAACACGATACCTGAGCAATACCAAGCATGGAGCTTGCTAACCCAGCTTTGCGAGAGAACAAACTGAGTGCTTGACTCATTGCCACACCAAACCCCATTGAAAAGCCCATGCTGATTAAGGCGAATCCAGCCATATAGAGTGTCGAGTTATCGCCATTCAAGTGAGCCGCAAGAATGACGATAACCGACAGCAAAATGGTTACCTGAGCTGAAAACATTAATGTCGTTTGTTTGAAGTAAGAGAGGGCCACAGGCGCTGAAAATGACGTTACCATACCCACCATGGCAAGCAGTGCCATAGCAGTAGAATACTCACCTCTTGTAAGGCCAAGAATATCCATAACAATCATCGGTGAGGTATTCACATAAGAAAGAATCGCAGTCACACCCAAGGATGTGTAAACAACGCGCGAGATAAAGAAACGGTTAAACAGTGACTCATTTGAGCCGTCATTCGCAGTGATACAGTGACGCTCATTTTTAGGTAAGGTTTCCTTCAATACAAAGCAAGCTATCAAACCTATGGCTACCCCCATCAGTGCCATGGCAGTGAACAGCACAGTCCATGGAAACTTAATCATGATCAGATTACCGATAACAGGTGCTAGCACGGGAATCGAACAAGTGATGCCATTAAGCATTGAAAGCACTTTAGCCCGCATTTGGTCATCTAAGGTATCACGCAAAATAGCGAAGGCTACAACGTAGCAACATGCCGCTCCAACGCCTTGGAAGAAACGCATAACTAGGAAGCTATCACTGGTTTCCGCTGAACCCGCCAACGTCGAAGCAAGCGAGAAGATCACTGCCCCACACATGGCGACAGGTTTACGGCCAAAACGGTCAGCAGCTCGTCCTACAAACACCATAGTAGAAGCCATACCCGCAAGATAAACAGAAAAGGCGATATGAAGTTGGGATTCACTTGCAGAAAGATCGTTGGCAATTTGTGGCAAGGCAACCAAATAGAGATCGATGGCAGTGGGATAGAGCAGCACAAAGGCAAAGCTGCATAGCAGATATCGGGATACATTAGCCGCTGGTTTCATGGTGGTCTCGTAAGTGGTTGGGTTTACGAGGATAATATGAGACATCTCTGAACTTGGCGCGTTACCTTTATGACAACAGGTATTTCCATTTACTACATTAGTAAATTAAATGTATCGGTATGTCAGGGATTTACGTTAGTAAGGCCCCCTGTTTTTCATACATGCTTGATTTTTCCTTGAGCTACTACGCCTTTTCTATATATTGGTTCAATAAACAAACATTCATGCTCACCAACCGCGAACATGAATGTTCAGACTTTATATAACCTAGTTGCGCTTACTGTTCTAGTCCTGCCTGCAGAATACGGAATGCCGCTTTCACTCGTTCCTGATTTGGGTAGTTTTTATTGGCAAGAATCACGATACCCGATTCTTTGCTTGGAATGTAGACCACGTAAGCACCAAACCCACCGGTCGAGCCTGTTTTGTTGACCCATACTCCGTTCGTTGGTGGTGTCGGCGGCGTGTTTATCTGGATTGTTTGAGGCTTAATGATTACGTCCGTCGAATTGCCTTCTAAAAGGGCACTGAGCTGACTGGGATACGGGTACATCTCCCACGCCAAACCTTGCATAAAAGTACTGGACTGATAGAAGCCAGTCCTGTTATTGACCAGTGCTTGTTGCATATCGGTTGCGACTACGGCCAACCCCAGATTAGCTTTGATGTACTGTACCATGTCCGAACTGGTGGACTTGACTCCATACGCCTCTGCATCCAGTACGCCCGGATTCACTCTCACGGCTTCGCCGTTCGCGTTATAGCCAAACGCATACTCTTTCATTTTGTTATCCGGCACATGGATGTAGGTATTGGACATACTCAGTGCTGGGAACACATTTTTTTCCATAGCAGACACGTAGTCCTCTTTCAGGCTTAATGCGGCTATATAGCCAAACAAACCGATACTGGGGTTCGAATAGACTCTTTTAGTGTTGCTTGGGTACACTTCGTCCCAATTTCGATAGTACTGAACCATATCCTGATTGTTTTTCACCGTATCTGGAAACTGCAACGGCAACCCGCCTGCGATGTACGTTCCTAACTCTTGCAAGGTTCGTGCACCGATGGTGCTGCCTTTTAGTTCTGGCATGTGTTGCTCCGCAGTATCCGTTAACGACAGTTGCCCCTTTACCTGCGCGTAGCTCGTCAATGTGGCTGCGAATGTTTTACTGACAGAACCCAACTCAAAAATCGTCGCTTCAGACACAGGCTGGTTTTGCGCTGTATCAGCCACACCGTAATTGTAAAAATACGTCTTCCCCTCAACGACAACACCAAACGCCATACCCGGAATATGATAGTTCTGCATCAATGCTTGAGCCTGTTTATCGACCTCGTTTTTTAATTTTTCTCCCACCCCAGCCGCGCGAACGTTAGGCGCAAACAACATAGCCAGAGCTATTGTATTGATGGTTAGTCTTCTTACACACATTGAAGTTAATCTCTCCATTTATAAGTTTTACTTATTGTTTTTAATATATATCACCATAGGACACGCTAATCATAAAAATAGATCTATAAGAGAACAATGTGTTAAAACTAAATCCAGCCATAAGTTTAACTAAGATCTAATCATGAACATCACACATTTACCGCTGAATGCACTGAGGGCATTTCTTATCTCTGCTAAGCATTTAAACTTCACAAAAGCAGCTATCGAGCTCTGTGTCACGCAGGCGGCGATCAGTCAGCAGGTTAAGATGTTGGAGCAGCAACTGGGGGGAGCGCTGTTTTACCGTCTTCCGCGGGGATTAGCGCTGACCGATGAAGGAATGATGTTATTGCCGGTGGTTAAAAATGCGTTTGACAGTATGACCGATACGCTAGAGATGCTTGAACAAGGAATTCACCGAGAAGTGGTCAGTGTTGGTGTTGTGGGCACCTTCGCTCTGAACTGGTTGCTCCCAAGAATTAAAGACTTTAATGAACGTTTTCCTTATATCGATGTCAGAATCTCGACCAACAACAACGTGGCTGATCCCGTGTCCGAAGGGCTGGACTTCTTTATTCGTTATGGCAAAGGCAGATGGCATGCGACCGAAGCAGAGCATTTGTTTCCTGCCCCTTTAACCGTGCTTTGCAACAAAACGATCGGCCATCACTTAGAGAAACCGCAGGACATTCTGGGCTACACTTTGCTCCGTTCATATAATCCTGAGGAGTGGTCGTTGTGGTTTCAACAAGCCCGTATATCGCTACCTAAGTCCAGGCTCAATAGCATTACCTTTGACTCATCCATTTCGATGATTGAAGCAGCAATTCAGGGACTAGGGATTGCATTAGCGCCTCCCGTTATGTTTGAAAAGGCACTCATTGAAGAGAAGCTCATTCAACCCTTCGATATCTTTCTCGACAGCGGATCCTACTGGCTAACAAAACTCCAAAGTCAAACTGAGACCAAAGCGCAGACTCTATTCAAGCAGTGGATCCTGGAGTGTTGCTGATGGTGAACGGGTATTAATTCTGAAACGTCCAGCTGTCAGACCATCAAAATAGCGGACATCGATGTTAGCCACCTATGGGATCAAACATCCGAGAGTTCACTGCCCGAAGATCACTATCCCACGCTTCAGTTGTGGTATAGCGCGTGACGCAACCGCATGGATTACAGTGCTTAAAGCTAATGCACTTGCCTCCATGTTCGTAACTCCCCAGACCAAACTGCTTGACTTTAGTGAATGAGAATAGTTGGCTATCTCAAATAGAGGTTGTTTGCCATACATCTACTAATTTATTGAGAGCTGGTAATTGCTCGTGAATGTGTAGAGCGCATCTAACGCAGTAAGCCTTGTTCCCTATCTTAAAGCCCGAACCCAAGCGTTCGGGCTTTTTCTTTAACACACTGACTGATAAGTAAAAGAAGAGTTTTCTACTCGCTTGAACAGATATGACATCTAGTTACTTAGTATTAGAAATAGTGTGTTTTAGGTTTTACTAAACTATCTTTAACAGCATAACAATATTCATATAAACGAATGGCTTTAATGATTGTGTTTGGAGAGCGCATTTATGCAGTGGATTAAAGACTTATCGATTACCCAAAAAATGATTTCGCTAATTACGCTAATGCTGTGCCTAATTGTTGGTGTTGCAAGTTTTAGTGCTTTAAAAATGAATCGTATTGCGCTCGAAATTGAAGAAATCGCGGATGAAAGTATTCCTTTAATCCGGTTGACGTCGGATATCACCATCAAACAATTGGAAAGCTCGATCGTGTTAGAAAAGGCTTTTCGACTGGCTAAAATCCCTGTCGAAGGCAACTCACAAGCGCTGAAAGACCTTACTCAGAAGACAGAAAACATTGCAAAAGTGTTGGAGTCTGAATTGACACAAGCGAAGCAAATACTCAGTGATGCAAAGAAGCATCGTCAAGCGAAGGGTGTTGATCAAGAGAGCCAAAACCGATATCAAACATTTGAAGCGTTAGAAAGTCATTACTATCAGTATGAGGTGGCTTTGTTTGAGTTGCTCAAGCGCTTAAATAGTAATGAGCCAGTAGAACAACTTGCGCCACAAGTGCTCGTGCTAGAAAAAATGCAAGAGGCATTTAATACCGAAATTGAACATTTTCTACGTGATTTAGAGCAAAAAACAGAAACGTCTATTCTCATTACTGAGGATGAAGAACACAGAGCATTGCAAGGCACAATAACATTAGCTGTCGTTTCGATAATTCTTGGCCTTGTGATGGGGGCGTTACTCAGCCGTCAAATTGTTCGCTCTGTGCTAAAAGTGAGAAATATAGCGGCGAAAATGGCAAATGGTCATTTTGATCAGCACATTGTGCCAGAGTCAAAAGATGAGATCGGCCAGTTGACGCAAAGTATGAATACCATGGCGGACTCGTTGAGTAAAACCGTTGGTGAGGTGATTCAAAGAGCAAACAGCATTGCAGGGCTGGTGACGGAATTAAATGTGTTGGCAGAGAATAACCGTAAAGCGATGCTTGTACAGCAAGAGAGCACTCAGCAAGTTGCGGCTGCAATGGAGCAAATGGCATCAACGATTACAGAAGTGGCGAGTAATGCTGAAGGTGCCGCAGAGTCGACTTCTCGTGCAGATAACAGCGTTAAAGCGGCTTGTGAGACGACGGATGTGACACAAAAAATCTCCCATCAATTGGTGATTAACGCGGCTAACTCACAAAAAATGATCTTAGAGTTACAAGACAGCACACATAAAATTCAGAATTTCGTTTCAGTGGTTGATTCGATTTCAGAGCAAACCAATTTGTTGGCACTCAACGCTGCAATTGAAGCGGCAAGGGCGGGTGAACAAGGAAGAGGATTTGCGGTTGTGGCTGATGAAGTGCGCGCTTTGGCTTCTCGCAGCCAAGAAGCGACTCATGAAATCAGCAGTTTGATCCAAGTGCTGGTGAATAAAGCTCAAATTGCTGCAAAATCGATAGAAGATAATGACCAGCAGATCAGCGAATCATCAACACTCGTCGATAGTGCAAAAGCTCAGCTCTATTCGATAGCGGGAGCGTTAGACGAACTGATGCAATCGAACTTGCAAGTCGCCTCCGCCAGCGAGCAACAAGCCGTGAGTGCTGAAGAAGTAAGCCAAAATTTGTTGGGTATTCGTGATTCAGGCGACAAAGTATTAGTGAGCACGGAAGAAACTGCTAACGCTAGTAATGATTTGTCACAGCAAGCCAATGATTTAAAAACGTTAATGAGCCAATTTAGTGTGCGTAAATTAGCTTAACGTTAATAGTATTAGGATAGAAGAAAGGGCGACGTTGCTGTTCGCCCTTTTGATATTAATTATCTCTTCAATGTGCTGAGGACTTTGACCTTAGTAAAGGCATGGGTCTTTTTAACGAATATGGCTTTGACGTATGTAGTTTTGACGTATATAGCTTTAACGGACGTAGCTGCTTAATCTGGATTGCTTGTTTCTTCGCCCATTGAATATGACAAATCTCCATTGCCAAACCAAACGCCATCGCAAAATAGACGTAGCCTTTATTGATGTGCAGCTCAACACCTTCCGCGATTAACAAACCGCCCAGCATCATTAAAAACAGTAATGCCAGCGTTTTAAAACCCGGATAACGGGTGACTAAGGCGTTAATGCGCGCTGCGGTTAATATCATGATCACCGCAGACGCTAAAATGGCCGCGACCATGATAGGAATGTCGTTAGTTAGACCCACCGCAGTGATTACCGAATCCATGGAAAATACCGCGTCAACCGCGACAATTTGCAGTAATACGACCGCAAGGCCAGCACTTACTGTCGTCGTATGTGAATGCTCATCAGGCATTAGCCAGTTCCACAACTCTTTTGCTGCTTTGAATAACAGAAAAGCACCGCCGAAGATGAGGATAAAATCTCGTCCAGATAATTCGTTGCTAAACCAAACGACTATCGGTGCAGTTAACGACATCAGCCAACTGATAGAAAAAACCAAACCAATCCGAGCGGTAACTGCTAACAAAATGCCTAAGTTACGCGCAAGCGGCCGCTGCTGAATGGGGAGCCGTTCACATAAGACGGAAATGAACACTACATTATCAACGCCAAGAACCACTTCTAAAGCAAGCAGTGTGGCAAATATCGCCCAAGTTTCGGGTAGTAGGAAGAGTTCTAACATGTGGCCTCCTTAAGTAAGGGGGCACGGTGAAGGGGGGAATCAGTAAATATTGGTCGCCTGAAGGGGTCGTCCATTGTCAATAAAAGCCTCTGTTGCTAACGAAGCGACAGTAAATCATTGACTGAACCACAAGACAAGAGGGCGATTTGTAACAAAATACATATTCATCTTATCGAACAACGCCCTGCGAGCGATTTGTTCGCTCACAGGCAATTGTATCTTCAAAATAATGAGTCTTATTTAAATCACGCTTTGCGATAGAATCTTAGTTTGTCGTGTTGATGAGGTGGCGCATAGTTGAGCACTGCTCTCCGGGGTAACCAGGCAGAGCTACATGCCAGTTGTGCAGCTTGTTCGAGTCGTTCTGGGAGCGTACTCGCATTGACTGGCACCCAATTCATTTGCTCCCCAAGCCAGCTAGCCCAAGCAAACTCAACAAAATAAACCTGTTCATGCTTGCTGTAATAACCGGCATCTTGTAGTTCACCTGCCAAAGAGCGGTAGGGGTAGTCGGGTAGCTTACTTATGTGTGCAGGTAATTGATCGGGAGTTAGCGGGGCTCCTTTTTCATCGCGCAGCCATGTCCAGTGGTTGCCTTGCATGTCTTGCCAAAAGCTCTCCTTGTTGTCGAGGTGAGCAAGGATGTGGACGGTCACCTCTTTCACACCTTGCTGCCAAAGCGCCTTGGTTAGATGATGTCGGTCAACCAACCAATATTGGCCATCAGCATCTACGATTACCGGGATCTTTTTTTTTTTCATGTACTTCTTAAGTTGTGCAGGGCTTTTTGTCGCCAGTTTGGCTTGTGTTTTATCAACTTGTTGTTGGCCAACCCCGGCCTGAGTGGGGTGTAGCTGATTAATATCCAGGCTGCACCAGTCCCCGATGCCACTGTCTGTCCCGCAAGGAGCGAGTGCCCATGCTCCCTGGCTGATGATTGCGGCGGCAAGCAATATCCATCCTTTGCTCAACATACTATTCCTTTTGAATGATGACGGTACCAATGCAATCAAATGCATTGTTGAGTATTCAATATGTAAAAGTGAAAGTTTAGCCTTCACCGACCCTCTGCCTTGCATTGTAGGAGTTTGAAGCCTAACGGTACAGAAAACATCGATAAGGTGTTGGAGAATTTATCAGTCGGTATATAGTTTGATAAAAATCATAGGGTTACAGTTAAGGTGTAAAGTTATAACTTTGAATGAATGCATTCAACACACTTTTACCCCTTTGTGCTTTACAGTAGATTTTCTGCGACGTGCTCACCTTGGTATTCGGCTTACTTTACTTATCACAGAAACTCTAGTCATGAGGGCAAATTTGCTTATCCATCACAATGCGCACTCTGCTATTATCTAAAAATAAAAATCTAGTTGATTTGGATAGTATTAAAATGCCGTTCGACTCAAACATACCAGTTTATTGGCTGCTCTTTCATTCAGTTGGAGAGCATCAAGTAAGGTATCGGACAATAAGTTTTCGAGAAAATGGCGTTGCCACTTTTTTCATTGCTTCAATTTCAAAAAACCTCTCAGTGAGTTGTTCGTTTGTTTGTGGTTGAACGAAAGGCGTAGTTATTTACAAAAAGTGCAGTATTTGAATATTGTATAGTTTAGTTGAGATGGTTAAAGTGAATGGTTTAGTACAGGTAGAGTATCTACTGTATTGCTTTGAACGATTGGCGGTTGTCCCCTATAACCTAAGAAGGGTTGGTGCCATGGAACATCAAAGACTTAAAATCAGCTAAGTCGTAAAGAAACGGAAGGCTAATTACCTTCCGTTTTTAATTATTTTGATTGAGATTTAAAAAGGTGTTGCGGATGAGTTTTAAGGAAGAGGTCGCTCTGTCTCCCATCAAGGCCGTGACTCTAAAGAACAAAATATCAAATAGCATCATTTGAGATAGTTGAGGAGTGATCATACCTAATTCGTGGTGACGCTCTTGATAAGCAAATGGAAGCACGAGATCAGTCATCTTGGTTGTTGGTGTTTTACCATAACGAGTAATGGCAGACACAGTGCACCCTGATTGTTGAGCTATTTCGAGTGATTGGAGGACCTCTTTTGTTTGTCCTCTGGCGGTAAAAGCCAGAGCAAGATCATTTTCCGTCAATATACTCGCATATGTACGTTGTGAATGAGAGTCTGAATTAAAGAGTACGTTTTTATTAATTCGAATGAGCTTTTGACAAGCATCAGACGCCACGATACCGGAAGATCCGACGCCAAATAGCGCAATTTTTTCAGCGTTGACGATAGCATTCGCGAGCTGGTCTAACACTTCAGGCTTAACAACTTTAATGGAATTTTCAACATTCTTGCTAAATAGGTATCCGGCTTTTTGTATGACCTCAGCAGGAGAGTCATCTAAGCGGACGTCACTGTATAAAATTTCTCCTACATCGTTTTTTTGAATCGCTAAATATTCAAGCTTGAATTCAGAGTATCCTTTGTATCCAAGATGTTGTGCGAAGCGGATAACAGATGCATTACTCACACCACACTGTTTCCCTAGAGCGATGGCGCTAAGTGTAGAGATGTTGCATTTTTTATCGTTCAGAAGAAATCCAGAAATTTTTTTTTCTGCTTCACTACCATGTACCGATAGTGTTTCCAACCTAGGAATAAGATCTGACATATAGACGCCTGAAATATATATTGAAGTTTAAAGAACATTACTTAACATCATAATCAATATGCTTACACATATCACGCTTAACGTCGTTAAATACAACTTGGCTTCAGAGAGTTGTTTAAGTAACACTGTTGAAAGTGGAACACCAAGCAAAGACCCAACAACCAAGGTAAACGCAGTAGGGATATCACTTTGGCCTCCTTTCGCGTAAATGAAAGAGGTACTGGCCGATAACGCCAATGCAATAACAATAGACGAGCCAACGGCTTTTTTTATCCCGATACCTAGATAAGAATTGAGTACCGGAAGAAGTAATACGCCGCCACCAATGCCAGTCATCCCCATGATAAGCCCACAAAAAGCCCCCGAACTTGAAGCGCGACGATAAGACCAATCTGATGTAACGGATAACGGTATCGTTTGCTGCTGAGGGTGTTGGCTTTTCATATATTTGCGCATGAGTGAAAAAAGGGCATAAAACATCATAAGCACAATGAGAACCTGTGTTGTGGTGGAAATCAGCTGGTTATAGTCTTCATGTTTATGCAAATATACGACTGTTGAAGCACTTAACATTCCAATAGGAATCGCCCCAAGCAGAATGCCTATAACACTACGCCAGTCAACATTGGCGGATTTGATATGGAAAAAACTCGCATTCACTTTTACTAATGATGCAATCAGGCTCGCGGTTCCGACCGCAAGCACTGCTTCCATATGAAATACGAACTGAAGAAGTGGGATGATTAGAATTCCCCCCCCCACACCAGTTAACCCCATCGCTAACCCAAGCACTAATCCCATCGCAAGCTGAAGCAATATACTATAGAATGTACCGTTATTGACTAAGAGTGAAATAAATTCCATGCGTCCAACCTTAGTTGTTAGATACCATCTTCTGATGAATTATCTTGGCGTGAGGCTTCTAGTGCGTCGGCTAATCGTGTAAGTCCGTTATGCCCACTGACTACTGCTGTTTTGGCAAATTCACTCAGATCTAAATCTTCTCGTTCTAACAACATCTCGACACACAGTTGTAAGTTCGTTCCTGAAATCACTTCGGCATCATCTCTCTGCAGGGCGATTTGTGAGGCTACGCGGAACGGGCTGCCACCTAATAAGTCGGTGAAGAAAACCACGCCGTCTGCAGTATCTAGCTTGTCTACTTCTTTCAACATCAGAGTTTCGAGTTCAGGAACAGAAATGCCTTCAACAAAATCAATGGTTGAGAAATTAGGTTGGGCACCAATAATTTGGTGAATTGCTTGGCCTAAACCTGAGCCAAAATGACCGTGACCAACGAGAATTACAGCTATCATATTTCGTCCTATTAATGTATTAGGTTAAGAATGCGGGCAAAGCCCGCATTAGAGGCCACAATAGCCGTTATAAAATGCCGATGTAATGACCACCGATACCGAACAAAATCATCAGGAATATGATCTTCGTTGGAGAGAGTCCTTTCATAAGTAGGCGGTAGGTCAGGAGTACGAACAGTACTGGTAGAATGTTCGGGACAATTTTATCCAGTAAGTCTGTTTGGATATTAAAGGTCGTGTCTGCATAACCAATGGTGGCTGTTGTTTTCAGGTTTACAAACTGGGCAGACATGGCACCAATTACCATAATACCGACAATGGTTGCAGAGCGAGCCATGGCAACGGTGTGGTCTTTCAGCTTGTCCAATGCTTTCAGGCCAGACTCGTATCCATATTTGAATAATGGAATTTGTATACTTAGTCGGGTTACGTTCAGTAGTAACAGATAGAAAATGGGCGCTAATGCTACATTATCCAGTGCTAAGGAGGCCGCAATGGCGGCACTAATTGGTTTTAACGTAAGGTTAAACATCGCATCGCCAATACCTGCAATGGGGCCCATTGCTGCTACTTTAAACGCACGAATGGTTTCTACATTTTGTTTGCTCTGCTCCATTGCAAGGACTAGGCCCAGAATAAACGTCACCAAATAAGTGTGTGAGTTAAAGAAGTCCATGTGAGCACGCATTGACTCGCCTAAACGTTCTTTTTGCTTGTGGATATGCTTTAAACCCGGCGAAATTGCCCAGAGAAAGCCACACGCTTGCATCCGCTCGTAGTTAAAAGAAGCCTGAATAAAGAGTTGTCGCCACAATATTTTTCTAACCACACTCTTTGGCAGTGCATTTGAGCTTGTCTCATTTTGTTCGGCAATAGATGCTTGTTGAGTTAGTTGTTCTGACATCTTAAATACCCCCGCCTTGGTTTTGGTTTGATGTAACAGCTGGCTTATTTTCTTCGATTCGTTGGCGCGTCATGTAGTCAATTACGGCGATACATGTAGCAAAAATAGCGATAGCAAGTACTGGAAGATTCAAATATGTCATGGCTGCAAACCCGGCAACAAAGTAGGGAATGAATGCCTTTTTAAACATGATCTTAAGTAGCATCGCGAAGCCAAGTGCAGGCATTAAGCCACCCGCTATTTTAAGGCCAGTGATGATGCCTTCAGGAACGTAGGTAATAATGGTGTTAGCAACTTCTTCGCCAAAGTAAACAGGCAGTACCGCGGTGATAAAATAAAGACACCCTAAAGAGAGCATGCCTAAATGGTTGATACGGGCGATCCCTTTATCATCACCTTGTTGTGCTAAGTCGTCAGCTTTGTGCATTAAGCCTGAGAACACGGTAAATTGAAGTACGATCAGTTGTTGCATCAAGATAGCAAATGGTAGTGCAATACCCACCACGACTGCTGGAGCAAAACCGCCTTGGATTGCGAATGCTGTACCTACCACAGCACCGATGGTGACATTAGGTGGTTGCGCGCCAGCAATCGGTACTAAGCCAAGCCATGCAAGCTCAAGTGCAGCACCTACTGCTAGGCCCGTTTGGTAATCACCTAAGATCAAACCAACAATAGGGCCGGTTACTATAGGGCGTCCAAAATAAAACTGCCCGCTATAAAAGTCGACGCCTGCAAAGGCCGCCCACAGTCCGATTAATAGTATTTCAAACATATCTATCCCTTATATGCGTTGTAGAGTTCAAAGATATCCAGCTTGTTTTCATCAGGCATACGCTGGATGGCAAAACGTACTCCGAGTTCTTTAAGGCGCTTGAACGCTTGCATGTCGTTGTCATCAACCGATACGGTGACATGAATTTGTTTTTTGCCTTCGGAGAAGTGCATGTTGCCAATGTTGATGTCATTGAGTGGCACACCACCTTCAACCAAGCGAATCACGTCTTGAGGCGTTCTTACGACAAGAATGATGTGCTGCTCTGGTGAGGCGTTGTGGATGACATCGATGGTTTTTTGAATGGAGAAAAATCGTACGCCCATGTTTCCTGCTGACATAGTCATCAGGTTTTGTTGTACTGAGTCTTCTGCAACATCATCATTGGCGATGACGATCAAATTGGCACCGGAGTGATGGCTCCATGCCACCGCAACTTGACCATGGAGCAAACGATTGTCGACTCGAGTTAGATTGATACCCATAGTGTTCTCTCTTTCTAATGTTTTTTTAGTTACTGGTGTAGCGCTGTTTAGCGGTAATAAGTTGTTCTTCTAGTGTTTGGAATTCGTTCTCAATGCACTTAAGCGCTTGCTCATAGGAGACTTTACCTAGGCACATAAGCGCTGCAATTCGTGGGCTGTATTGGGCCTTTTCGAGAAATTCTTTGGCTTTCTCCACTGGGATTTGGCAGATGGAGGCGACCATATTCTCTGCGCGATAAATCAGCTTTTCGTTGTTGGGAATAAGATCGATCATCTGGTTATTATAGACTTTGCCTAAACGGGTCATAACGGTGGTACTGATCATGCCCAGCAGCATTTTTTGTGCAGTACCACTTTTCATTCTCGAAGAGCCGCTTAGCACTTCAGAGCCAACGTCAGGTACAATTGCAATGTTGGCTTCTTGTTCCATTGGGGATGCACCACGAGTGCAAATGGCAATGGTTAAGCAACCCATCTTATTGGCGTATTTCAGCGCTGAAAGTGTAAACGGTGTTCGTCCACTAGCAGAAATACCGATGACTACATCGACAGGCTTTAGGTTTCGGCTTTCTAATGCGTTGATCGATAAAGTATTGCTGTCTTCCACATCTTCGACAGCGGCTAGCATGGCATCTAACCCGCCAGCAATGATCGACTGAACCAGTTCTGGATTAGTACCAAAGGTAGGGGGACATTCAGCACTATCCAGAACGGCCAGACGACCACTCGTTCCGGCGCCGACATAAAATATCCGGCCACCTTTGAGTAGTTGTATGCATATCGCATCCACGGCTTTTTCTACAGTAGGGAGCTGTTTTTCAATGGCTCTCGCGACCGTTTTATCGTGTGTATTGATGGTTTGTAGGATTTCAAACGTACTCATTTTTGAAAGCCCTAATGTTTTTGAATTCATTTCATTTTCAATCAATACATCAATCTTGGTGTCTCGCATAAATCAAACCCTTAATTATAAACTTGCATGTATTTTAATTACATTACACTGGATTTTTGATGTAATGAAAGTACATTTGTGTTTTTATAAGTAGAAATGTGAGTTATGTCATAATAGTACAATTATTAAATATATTGATGTATCAATGATACATACTGATGTTGTTGATTATGGGAAAGGGGGTTTTTGTAGTCAGCATTTAGATTCTCGCAGGTAACAGGTAGGGGGCTATTTAGGGTTCGTGTTCGAGAATAGTGTTCAACCATTTCATCCTTACTTGATAGAAGGAATTGGTGACAAACATGGAAAAAATGACAGTACTTAAACTAAGCGTTTTTACGATGAGTCTGGGGCTTTTAGCGACGCCGATAGTAATCTCGATGCCTTTAAATACAAAGTCTTCAGTTACTGCCTCGGTTCAGAGTGACGCAGATATTCGCGATGGTGTAGCACAGCAAATAGCAGCGTATATTAATGCCACAAAGCCTAGTGTGACTGACGTAGGTAATTGGATTGTTCCGATATCGGAAGGTGGAGAGTTTAATCCAGAGACAGGTCAATGGTCGGATATTGACTATGTCTCTTCAACCGCAGCGGCTTTTCCTGTGACTGAACATTTAGATCGCTTGCTGGCTTTAGCGCGTTGTTACACCAATATTCAATGTAACGAAAGTACATCTCCAGTACTACTTACAAGTATTTCAGCGGGAATGAAACACTTTGCAGAGGCCCAATATAGCCATAGCAACTGGTGGTTTAATTACATTGGCATTCCCCAAAAGGTGGGGGAATTGGTCGTATATGTCAGAGCGAATCAAATCCCGGTCAATGCGGTAGATTACCAAACTTTGGTTGATGCGAAATACCTGAATGTCCGAAGTCACTGGAGCTATGGTCGAGGGGCCAATGCGATTGATATTGCAATAGCGAATATGTATAGCGGCGTGGTAAGAGACAACTCAGAAAGGTTGAGTTATTACAGCAATGAAGCCCTGAATGAAATTGGTCGTAATGATATTGGGATCAATGCGGATCAGAGTTTCTTTGCTCATGGCCCGATGCTCAATACCAACTCTTATGGGTGGGTTTTGGTTATGCGTACACTGCAGGTTGAAGCATTTACACGCGGGTATTACTCGATGAATACCAATAGCCAAAACTCCTTAGAAGGTTTCATGAATCAAGGTATGTATCCCACATTCCGCGGTCGTTATCATGACTATTTAACAGGTGGACGAGGTGGTGTTTCGAGAGAAAACAATCTTGGTCGTGGGTTTTCTACGGATGCATTGCAACGACTCAATCCTGATAGAGCTGAACATTTTGAACTAGTTAATAACGTGACCAGTGGGCTGATATCCGCAAATCAAATGCCGTACCGGGGCGTGAAAGGGTATTGGAATGGCGATTATTTGCTTAAAAATGAACAGGACTATCAATATTCCGCACTCACTCATTCCGATCGGACGATGGCGATTGAGCAAGGCAATGGTGAAAACTTGCTAGGCGCTTTGATGTCTATGGGGTCGCACTCCATCCGTTTGTCAGGAGATGAATACTACAACATCTTTCCTTTGTGGGACTGGTTGAAAATCCCCGGAGTGACCGGAAGAGAAGGCCAGATGATGAACGTAGGCTGGAATAGTAAAGGTATCGCATTTTCCGGAGTGATGTCTGCTGCAAACAACGCAATTATGGTACATAGTCAAAATAAATTTGGAGTCACAGTTAAGAAAGCGAACTTCGTTTTCTCTGATGCGATTATTTCGATGGCATCCGAGGTTAGCTCGAATGCAGACGGTTTGGTTACCACTTCCATTGAGCAAAACTGGTTTCGCGATAATGTGGTTATTGGACTTAGCAATGGGAGTACGGACTCTTTAACTTTAGGTGAAAATAGTTATAGCGGCGAAGAACTTGCCTACCTGCTGCATAATGGCACGGCCTATATGCCGCTAGACAACAATACCTATAAGGTTAGTGTTGAAGAGCGTACAGACAAGTGGACGCGAGTAAATAGCTCGGAAAGTGATCGTGATATTACGGGCACGGTGTTTACTAGCTGGATTGATCATGGTGCTTATCCTGCAAACGCAACCTTTAGTTACGCTATCTATCCGGGAGTCACTGCTAATTCTGTAGCAAACTTAAATCCTCGTAACCGGTTTGTGACCTATCAAGAAGGGAACACATTAGCGGTATATGATAAGCGTGATGACGTTTTGCAACTTGTACTGCGCGAAGCAGGCCAATGGAGTAATACAGAGCTGACGCTGGTGTCTGATCAAGCTGGCATGTTTGTGGTCACTGGGGTCAGTTCGCAGCGACCAACGTTGTATTTTTCTGATCCTAATCAGGCATACACTACTGCAACGGTAAACTTATACAATACTCACGGTGGGACATCATCCCAACTGAGTGCGCCGAATTACCAGAAAACCAATGTTTCATCGGGCTCTTTGGCTATGGGTGACATTCAACTCACTCCCGATCTAGTGTTGAAAGCAGCATCAGATACATTTGTCCGTTACGGAGGCTACTCTGATGACAACTACGGTGCCTCTGAAAAAATCGGTGTTAAAGCAGATTCTAATTCCGCATATCGACGTCATGCTTACCTTCAATTTCCAATCGATCAGGTAAATGCCTCTGCGTTAAATACCGCTAAGCTTGAGCTATCTGTTTTCAATGTTGGGGCAGCCCA
Source organism: Vibrio sp. V12_P9A6T4 (assembly GCF_963874835.1). Taxonomy (NCBI): domain Bacteria; kingdom Pseudomonadati; phylum Pseudomonadota; class Gammaproteobacteria; order Vibrionales; family Vibrionaceae; genus Vibrio; species Vibrio sp. V12_P9A6T4. The sequence continues at coordinate 24,357 of NZ_CAWNJO010000067.1, forward strand.
GCCCGTTGTTGTCTATTTGGTGAATGATAATTCGTGGGATGAGTCTGCAATAACTGCGAATACTGCACCTGCAACCGGCGTGCAAGTGGCAACGGCTACGAACAACAATGGTGTATTCCAATGGGATATCACGGATGCTGTACGTACTGCTGCCCAACAAGGCTTAAACGCGATTAGCCTGAAACTTGAAGTTGCCAATAATGGTACAAATAACTGGGTGACGTTTAACAGTAAAGAAAGTGGAGTTGCGGGTCCTGTGATTAACATCGATTATAATCCGATAGAAGAGCAGGCTAATGCTGTTGAAGATGCATTTGTTCAAGGTGGCACTTCTGCTGATGGGAATTTTGGTCAGGATTCACGCTTGATCGTAAAACTGGATCCAAACTCGCCAAACTATACACGTGAAACTGTGCTTAAGTTCCCTATTGGGCATTTAAGAGCTGATGCGTTGAGTCGTGCTGAAGTTGTACTTGAGGTGAAATCAATTGGCCAAGCCATGACGTTCAATATTGCAGAAATTGACTCTAATTGGAGTGAAAGTAATGTGACCTTTAATTCACTTTCGAGAGGAAATAGCACGCCGATTACGGTTGCAGTAAATACTACGGATCAGACGGTAGCGATTGACGTGACTGGATTAGTGAAATCTGCATTAGAGCAGGGTAAACAACAGATCTCATTGCAATTGTACAGTGGTGATTCTGGAGGGCAAAAATACGCCACTTTTTATAGTAAAGACAGTGACTTTACGGCGCCTTCGTTAAGCACCTCTAGTTATTAATACACTTAATCTGCCACTTTTGCTCTTTCGTAGTAAAAAGTGTCATCTGCTAATAAAGTCTCTACTTTGGTAGAGACTTTTTACATCTTCATTTTATAGCACGGCAATATAGAAGTAGCTTAATGTGATTAGTCGCGATTTTATTTATCTTTATGCATTGAGTGTTACTATGATCCGCACCACCAGTTTTGGACACTGAGTTAAGTGAGTACAATCACTAACGAGGTGAACCATTACAAACAATAAGAAACGTATTGATCTGCTCCAGCTAGACTGAATATTTCACGAAGCGACTTTCTGATACTAAGGTTTTCGCATTGCTCTAATTTAAGTGATTACTCTAAGACGGTTCTGTCCAAAAATCGTTTTACAGCCTAGTAAAAATCCGCCTTCTTAGAAGGCGGCTTTGGTTTATAGCCCCCTATAAGGGGGCATCCCTGCGCTGCTAGTTTATCTTCAACTCTAACTGCGCCTCATATTCTTGATCTTTCTTGTCTTGGTGCCTTACGTAACGCCTGATGATTTCTTCATTCACACCAACTGTGTCAACAAAGTATCCCCTTGCCCAAAAATGATTACCCCACAGTTTCTTTCTTATATGTGGGAACTTGTTAAACAAGCGGATTGCTGAACGCCCTTTCAATACTCCCATCAACGTTGATATCGAAACTTTTGGTGGAACTATCACAACCAAGTGAACG
>NZ_CAWNJO010000068.1:0-25289 GCF_963874835.1 Vibrio sp. V12_P9A6T4
GGCAAGAGGTCTGCGAGTGTTTCAACTTGATTGGGTTTATAACTGTTGATGATATCGAGGGCTTGAGAAACGTGCATAAAAAAATCCGATAAACAGGGTCTATCGGATTTTTACATAAAGGTAGGATCATTCAACTGATCTGCCGATTAAAGTCTTAACTGATCGGCATTACAGCTTGATGCTGCTCTTTCGATTTCAATTCATCGGCTATTTAGCAAAGTTGATGATAGGAAAACACTTAAAGAAACCATTATCCGCACAGTTAATTAGACCAACCTGAACACCTTCAATTTTTGTGGTTTTGTTGAACAAACCCACTTGCACTTTCGATGTATCAGAGAAGTTTGCTGCACCAACATCAACCATGGTATTACCTTCAGAGTAGTTCACTAGACTGACGTTAGCACCTTGTACATTGTTGGTCAGATTCACTACACCCACGTTAGCACCCACGGTTTGCCCTGTATTCCAGTTTAACAAACCGAGTGAAGCACCAGTCATCTCTTGATTGACTTTCGATGCCCCTAAAAGACCTAAATTTACACCCGTCGTAGAGTCAGTTTCAGATAATCCAACAACGGCGAGATCTAAGCCTTTAACCTCATTCACTTTACCGTAAAGAGCCGCAACACGAACACCTGATACCGCATTTTCATCCGGCGCATTGAAGTTATTGATGGAAGAAAACATAACTGGAGTGCCAGCCATCGCAACAGAAGAAGATAACGCAGCCACTACGGCTAGTGCTGAAAGTACTTTTTTCATAAAGATCTCCATTGACCAATGAAACCGTTAATATTGGGTTTGTTCACGCTATTTCACTCACATCATCACCAAATTGTGATCAGTGAAGAGACGAAGTCTAGAAGAGTCGGATCACTCAAACGTCAGGATTGAGCTAATTATGCGAAAAAAAAACCGGAGGCAAGCTCCGGTTTCTTATTGAGAGAGGATGATTACATCATCCCTCCCATACCGCCCATGCCGCCCATATCAGGCATTGCCGCTTCTTTCTTCGGTAGCTCAGTCACCATAGCTTCTGTGGTGATCATGAGGCCCGCGACTGAAGCTGCGAACTGTAGAGCACTACGAGTCACTTTGGTTGGATCCAAAATACCCATGTCGATCATATCGCCATATTCACCCGTCGCAGCGTTGTAACCATAGTTACCTTCACCAGCGCGAACATTGTTAGCCACAACAGAATCCTCTTCGCCCGCGTTTTTCACGATTTGACGAATTGGTGCTTCCATCGCACGTAGTGCAACACGAATACCTACGTTTTGCTCTTCGTTGTCACCTTCAAGGCCCGCAACTTTAGCAGCCGCACGGATCAGTGCAACACCACCACCCGCAACCACGCCTTCTTCAACGGCTGCGCGAGTTGCATGCAGTGCATCTTCTACGCGATCTTTCTTCTCTTTCATTTCAACTTCAGTGGTTGCACCGACTTTGATCACTGCAACGCCACCTGCCAGTTTGGCCACGCGCTCTTGTAGTTTTTCTTTGTCGTAATCTGAAGTTGCATCTTCAATTTGTTGACGAATTTGTGCAACGCGACCTTTAATGGCTTGCTCTTCACCTGCACCATCAATGATGGTGGTGTTTTCTTTAGTGATAGAGATGCGCTTCGCTTGGCCTAGATCTTCCAAGGTCACTTTTTCAAGCTCAAGACCGATCTCTTCAGAAATCACAGTACCGCCCGTTAGGGTAGCAATGTCTTGTAGCATCGCTTTACGGCGATCACCAAAACCAGGTGCTTTCACGGCAGCAACTTTTACAATGCCACGCATGTTGTTCACAACCAGCGTCGCCAATGCTTCACCTTCAACATCTTCCGCCACAATCAGTAGTGGACGAGAAGCTTTTGCTACCGCTTCAAGTGCAGGAAGCAGTTCGCGAATGTTAGAAATTTTCTTATCAACCAATAGGATGAATGGGCTATCTAGATCAACACTGCCCGCTTCTTGGTTATTAATGAAGTAAGGAGATAGGTAACCACGATCAAACTGCATACCTTCCACTACATCGAGTTCATCTTGCAGTGCTTGGCCTTCTTCAACAGTGATAACGCCATCTCGGCCCACTTTTTCCATCGCTTCAGCAATGATGTTACCCACGCTTGAATCCGAGTTCGCAGAAATAGTACCCACTTGCGCAATCGCTTTAGTGTCTGAACAAGGTACTGAAAGCTCTTTCAACGCTTCAACCGCCGCCACGACAGCTTTGTCGATGCCACGCTTAAGATCCATTGGGTTCATACCCGCTGCTACAGCTTTCAAGCCTTCAGTGATGATCGCTTGCGCTAATACCGTTGCGGTTGTCGTTCCGTCACCCGCTGCATCGTTAGCTTGAGAAGCAACTTCTTTCACCATTTGTGCACCCATGTTCTGGAATTTGTCTTCCAGTTCAATTTCACGCGCAACAGTGACACCATCTTTGGTGATAATAGGTGAACCAAACGATTTATCTATCACAACGTTACGGCCTTTAGGGCCAAGGGTGACTTTTACTGCATCGGCTAGAATATTAACGCCTTCTAGCATTTTAATACGTGCATCGTTACCAAATTTAACGTCTTTAGCAGCCATCTTTAATTTCCTTTTCTAAATTCTGTTTTAATCAATCGTTTTTGAATCAGAGCAAAAATTACTCAATGCTTACTCGACAATCGCCATGATGTCGTTTTCAGACATAATGAGCACTTCTTTACCGTCGATCTTTTCCGTTTTAGTACCGTAGCTTTCTGCAAAAATAACCGTATCACCTACTTTGACATCCAGCGGTTGTACCGAACCATTTTCAAGGATTCGGCCTTTGCCTACTGCTAAGATGACGCCGCGAGTCGATTTCTCTGCAGCGGAACCTGTTAGAACAATGCCACCAGCAGATTTAGATTCAACTTCTTGGCGTTCAACGATAACTCGGTCGTGTAATGGACGAATGTTCATCGGTCGTCTCTCCTGATTAGATTTTCCGTTAGGTTTATGAAAAGGCTGATTACTCAGCTCGTGAGTGATATGTGGGGGAGCAAGCAAGGGATCCCAAGGGGGGAAAGCGAAAATTTTGTGATCTATTTAACGAATTGATAGCGAATCTTGGTTCTGTGCTGACAAAAGTTACTAGCGGCTCATCCTGTATAGTCAATAATTTGCTTTATTAAGCTGCTTCTTCATAATAGATAAGGCAAACAGAGGAATGCGATGAAAACCATTGACCGAATACTTCAAACCATCAAACGCGATGGAGCGGTAACCGCTAAACGACTGGCCGACGACCTAGGAATTACCACCATGGGGGCTCGCCAGCACCTACAAAGTTTGGAAGATGATGGCATTGTGGCGTTTCATGATGTCAAAGTAAAAGTCGGACGCCCTACTCGACACTGGTCTTTGACACAACAAGGCCACGACCAATTTGCTGATCGGCATGGCGAGTTGATAATCCAAGTGATTGATGCTGTTGAGCACCTTTTTGGTAAAGAAGGACTAGCCAAAGTGGCGGCAGAGCGTGAAGCTCACACATTAGCACAGTATCAACAAGCATTAATTGATTGCCACAGTTTAGAAGAAAAACTAGCTAAGCTAGTGACGCTTCGTGAGCAAGAAGGCTATATGGCAGAGCTCATACCATCAACGAACGGTTACACTTTAATTGAGAACCATTGCCCCATCTGTAAAGCTGCGGCACGCTGCCCTAATCTGTGCCAATCTGAACTTAATATTTTCCAAACGTTGATCGGTGAGCAATATGTAGTTGAGCGGAGCGAACACATCATTATGGGTGAGCGTCGCTGCCGTTATCAAATCACACCACGCTAAGATCGTCTCATTAGTAAGAAATGGCGATTTCGTTCCAACTCCTACCTTATTGATCGGTTATGCTTTCATTGTGTTGATAAAATAATCAACAGAGAAATAGTGTAAAGGAGAAAGATATGGAGCCCCCTCAAAAACAGGCCTTACCTTCTTTTGATGAGTTGGTTGAACTTGCCAAACATAATCCAGATGCCTTTACGCAACTGAAAAAAGATATCTGTGAAGAGATGATCCTCTCCTCTTCCAACAACATGCAAGACAGGTTATGGGCTCAGCAAAGTCACATTGACTTGGTGGTGAGCCAATGCAAAAACCCTGTCCATGCTAATGTTATGCTGATGCGTGAGCTCGGCGAACAGATGATGAAATTTAGAAATGCCTTAGATGGCGAATCGGCGCGCACTCAACCGAGCGCGACCATCATTCCATTTGTGCCGCGCCACAGCGACTGGCGTTAACCTCGCTATTTGAAGCTTTTTAAAACAACAGGAGGCATTGGCCTCCTGTTGTTTCATCAATTTTTTTCTATCAAGTTTACTCTGGTTCAGGTCCGTAGCGGTTGCGGCTTTGCGTTCCCTTCATAAAACCACATTCGACTAAAATCCATGAGCCACAAACCAGTGCGACCAGCGATACCAATGACTCTGTCATACTGGCTTGAGTGGCAATCTCGGCACTAGCAAAAGGCATACTCATACGGCCGATCACCAAGGGGACATTAAGCAATAACCACCAAGCAGACTTATCTCTGTCATGCCAACGTTTTACCGTGATGGCCAAATCAGGCAGTAACACCACTAGCAAAAACAGCGGCAAGATCAGGTGCGTATAGGCAGGAAATATTTGGTTTGCAGCGAGTGCGAAGCCCATAATGGACGCGTAATAACAGAGATTCCACATCCAAAATACTTTGCGCCCGATGCGTCCTTGAAATGAAAATAGCAGTTCTTTAATTGACATCTTGTTACCTAAAATGGTTAATTTACAACCTTTTGGAAGCAATCTTTATCCATATCACGCACATTCACGGTCAGACTCCTGACTTGACTAGCTTGCTGTTGCAATACCGTCATTAATTGACGTGACAACTCTCTTTTTTGTTCAGGTGTCCGCCCTGACAGCAAATCAAAGCTGAGGTGAATAAAATCAACACTGTCGCCCTCTTCACCAATGCACCAATGGTGGCAGCGTAGCGCCCGTGATTTCACTGAGTCAGCGTCAAATAATCCGCAGCGAAGTGCGACTTGGTGAAGATCTTCCAATAACCCTTGAACATTCACACGCTCATCCACAGAGTTCGAGTATTCCATAACAAGGTTGGGCATACGAATTCCTTTTCTTCATTCATGATCAAATTTCAACACTGGTGAGCCTTATTGGTATCACTAGCTTTTCTTTTAACAGCCACTAATAGCAATTAATCTCGTAAAATCCGAGCCATTATCGGCTATTCTGTCTATCTGATCACTGATAAGGGGTGTCACGCATTGCTTAAGATCCCATAAAGTCATGACTCGAATCATGATCTGACCGATTTTATCTGTTATATTCTTTCGCAATCACGTTTATTTTTGACATTCATTCATTTTAACTTTGATAGATAATGGAGATATTCCTATGCGTCATCCTGTAGTTATGGGTAACTGGAAACTAAACGGCAGCAAAGAGATGGTTGTTGAGCTGCTAAATGGTCTGAATGCAGAGCTTGAAGGCGTAACGGGTGTTGACGTAGCCGTTGCTCCACCAGCACTTTTTATTGACCTAGCAGAGCGCACTCTGACCGATGCGGGTAGCGCGATCATTCTGGGTGCCCAAAACAGCGACGTACACAACAGTGGCGCATTCACTGGCGATATGTCTCCAGCAATGCTGAAAGAATTCGGTGCAACACACATCATCATTGGTCACTCTGAGCGTCGTGAATACCACAACGAATCCGATGAATTTGTGGCGCAAAAATTTGCATTCCTAAAAGAAAATGGCCTAACACCAGTACTTTGTATCGGTGAATCTGAAGCACAAAACGAAGCTGGCGAAACAGTAGCCGTATGTGCACGTCAACTTGACGCTGTGATCAACACTCAAGGTGTTGAAGCGCTAGAAGGTGCGATCATCGCTTACGAACCAATCTGGGCGATCGGCACAGGTAAAGCAGCAACAGCAGATGATGCTCAACGTATTCACGCTGCCATTCGCGCGCACATTGCTGCAAAATCAGAAGCAGTCGCGAAGAATGTCGTTATCCAATACGGCGGTTCTGTAAAACCTGAAAATGCAGCAGCTTACTTCGCACAACCAGACATTGATGGTGCTCTAGTTGGCGGCGCAGCACTTGATGCGAAAAGCTTTGCAGCTATCGCAAAAGCAGCAGCTGAAGCGAAAAAAGCGTAATTATTCACACTAATTATCGTTAAGAAGGTCAGCATTTGCTGGCCTTTTTTGTTTCTTCACTCGCGTCACACTTCCCATCCCAGCAGCTATAGTCGCGATCGCCAGAATCAAGTATCCTAACGTTTTGCTTAACCTACGTTGCCAGTAATGCACGATAAACACGGCCTATTAACCGCCCCAATTCCAAATGTGCTCAGTCAAATGACGATCCCAATGATTTTTGGTTTGATCGCGATTTTGATGTTTAACTTGGTCGACACCTTTTTTATCTCACTGCTGGGCACCGAATCTCTTGCCGCCATCAGTTTTACCTTTCCCGTCACCTTTGCGGTTAACTGCATCACCATGGGAATTGGTATTGGACTTTCGACGAGTATTGGCCGCTTACTCGGTCAAGGTGACGCTAAAAATGCAGCGCGTTTTTCCAGTCACGGCGTGTTACTGGCTGTGGTGCTGGTGACATTTGCTTCAATTCTGGGTTTACTGACCATTAAGCCACTCTTCCTACTGCTTGGTGCCACTGACGATTTAATCCCTTTGATTGAGCAATACATGCAGGTTTGGTATTTGACCATTCCTTTGCTCGTTATTCCCATGGCTGGTAACAGCGCAATTCGAGCCACGGGTGACACCAAAACACCGGCTAAAATTATGATGCTCGCAGGTTGTATTAACGGTCTGCTCGATCCGCTGCTGATTTTTGGTTATGGCCCTTTCCCTGAATTAGGAATCCAAGGTGCTGCTATTGCCAGTGCATTCAGTTGGTTAGGCGCACTGTGCGGATCGCTATATGTCTTAATCAAAAGAGAAAAATTATTGGCATGGCCGTATTTCCCTACTTTATGGCATGATTGGCAGCAGATCTTAAAAGTGGGCACACCAGCGGCACTCTCCAATGCAATGAATCCACTCTCTGGCGCGCTATTAATGATGATGCTGGCCAGTCATGGCACGGCTGCAGTAGCCGCTTACGGCGCCGCGCAGCGTATTGAGTCGATACTCATTTTGGTCTTGATGTCACTAACCTCAGCACTGACTCCCTTTATGGCACAAAACATCGGCGCAAAAAATATTGAGCGTAGCTTTGCTGGCCTGTTCCTAAGCATGCGTTTTTCTATCGTATTTCAATTGATGATTTTTGCGATGATGGTACCGCTGAGCATCCCTTTGTCAGCCCTATTTTCTCAAGAGCCCTCGGTGCGCGATCTATTGTGGCACTATTTGCTGGTGGTGCCACTGAGCTATGGCTTTCAAGGCATTGTGATGATGCTTGTCTCTGGATTGAATGCATTGCATCAACCTATGCGCGCCTTTCAGTGGAGCGTGATGCGGCTATTTGTGTTCACTCTTCCTGCCGCGTGGTTAGGTTCGTATCTCTATGATGTCGAAGGGCTATTTATCGGGATTGCCGCAGGCAATACCTTAGGTGGGCTGCTGGGTTATTACTACGCCCTGCGTCTAAAACGAACTTACCTGTTTCGCTAATGCTACCATTTATCTGGTTGAGCACGTCGTGGTGAACTAAATATAAAAAAGCCAGCATTCACGCTGGCTTTATCACTTAGAAGCATCGCCCTTCAGCGCGAGAAACTACTCTTCAATCTCATCGAGGTCATCATCTAAGTCCATATCCACATTTAAAGGCTCAGGAGATAAAATAATACCCGTATTATCAGCGTACAAATAATCTTCAGGTAGGAAAGTGACGCCACCAAAATTGACAGGCACATCCACTTCACCGATACCTTGATTGGATGCTCCAACAGGAATAGAGGCGAGCGCTTGAATGCCGATGCTCATCTCTTCGAGTTCATCCACTTCACGGACACAACCGTAAACAACGATGCCTTCCCACTCATTTTCTTCAGCAAGAGCGGCCAATTCTGCATCAATCAGCGCACGGCGCAGTGAACCACCACCATCAATTAACAGCACCCGTCCTAGCCCATCTTGCTCTAATACTTCACGGATTAAGCCATTATCTTCAAAACATTTAATCGTCGTAAGCTGGCCAGCAAAGGATGCGCTTCCACCAAAGTTACTAAACATTGGCTCCACCACATCGACTTGGTCGAGATAAATATCACATAACGCAGAGGTGTTGTATTCCATAATGGTTCTTCTCTTGCCGAAAATTATCTTCACCGAGTATATAGGGTCATTAAGTCATTGCAATGACAAGCGACAATTAACTCGTCAGAGTTTGAGCTATAACAATTCCAACAAACAACAAGTTGGTGATCAGTGAACATTTGACGATAGCGGGCATCATAGGTGCTATCTGCGCAGGTTGATCACTCATCCACACCGCTTTACTGTGTTTTACCACTACCACAATGCTCAACAAAAAGGGCAAACTGATCCACGTTGGGCTGCTTTGCATCACCAAATACCAAGCAAAAGCGATCACCGCACCCGCCAATAGCATAAAGTGATATTGCTTGGCGCGCGTTTGCCCAAGACGTACGGCAACGGTTTTTTTACCGCAAACTGCATCATTTTCAATATCACGCATATTGTTGACATTGAGCACAGCGACTGCCAATAAGCCACAGCCTAACGCGGGTAAAAACAGGCTCGGTTCCACATGGCCGGTATGCAAGAAATAGGTTCCAGACACCCCAAGTAAACCAAAGAAAATGAATACGGATAAATCACCTAAGCCGACATAACCGTAGGGTTTGTTACCGACCGTGTAAGCAATCGCAGCCACAATAGCGAGCACGCCCAGTCCGACAAAAGCCAGAATACTTTGCACGCTATCCAGTGCATAAAAAATCAACACCAAACCCGAGATAACCGTCAATGTGATGTTAATCAGCATCGCTTGCTTCATATCATCGAGCGTCACCGCACCGGATTGAATCGCTCTGATTGGCCCTAAGCGAGCCTCATTATCCGTACCCTTGACCGCATCACCATAATCATTTGCAAGGTTGGATAAGATTTGTAATAAAGTTGCGGTAAGCAGAGCAAGCAGCGCTACTGGCAACGAAAAATGGCCCGATGAGAAAGCTAACGCGCTGCCCGTTAAAATAGAAACTAGCGCGAGAGGGAGCGTTTTAGGCCTGGCCGCATCAAGCCAGATATGGAGCGAATTCTTCATGCAAGGTCACTGCCGTTCAAAAAAGGGGTCAGTATATACTGTTCTGCTGGCGAGTATAACACGGCAATAAAAAGCCCGTCACTTTGGACGGGCTACAAACAGTGTACTGGCCATTCGATCCGCTAAAGAATAAAGCGGCTCAAATCTTCATTCTCGACTAACTCACCTAGGCGCTGCTTGACGTAGGCGGCATCGATAATCATTGAGGAGCCAGGCTTTTCTGTTGCATCAAATGAGATTTCATCCATCAAACGCTCCATCACGGTATGCAGGCGACGTGCGCCGATATTTTCCGTGGTTTCATTCACTTTCCACGCGGCTTCCGCAATTTGAGTGATGCCATCTTCAGTGAATTCAATGTGCACCTCTTCCGTCTTCATCAGCGCAATATACTGCTCGGTCAGAGAGGCTTTCGGCTCAGTCAAAATACGTTTAAAGTCATGGCTCGATAATGCTTCAAGTTCGACGCGAATCGGCAAGCGGCCTTGCAACTCGGGGATTAAATCAGAGGGCTTCGCCACTTGGAATGCACCCGACGTAATAAAGAGGATATGATCAGTTTTAACCATGCCGTGCTTAGTCGAGACGGTACTGCCCTCAATCAAAGGTAGCAAATCACGTTGTACCCCTTCACGCGACACATCTGGACCTGAGCTTTCGCCGCGTTTACAGATTTTGTCAATCTCATCGATGAAGACAATGCCGTTATTTTCAACATTAAAAATAGCTTGATCTTTCAGCTCTTCCTGATTGACCAATTTTGCCGCTTCTTCCTCAGTCAAAGCTTTGAAGGCCTCTTTGATTTTGAGTTTGCGTTTTTTCTTGGTATCCCCTGCAAGGTTCTGAAACAAACCTTGCAGCTGATTGGTCATCTCTTCCATGCCTGGAGGTGCCATAATTTCAACCCCCATTTGAGGGACAGCGACATTGATTTCAATCTCTTTGTCGTCGAGCTTTCCTTCACGCAACTTTTTACGGAAGATTTGGCGAGTGTTCGAGCTCTCTTCGCCCTTTTCATTCTCTCCCCAAGCATCACGAGCTGGCGGCAATAAAGCATCTAAAATACGCTCTTCTGCTTGCTCTTGCGCGCGAAATTGCACTTTTTCCATCGCTTGCTGGTGAGTCATTTTTACCGCGACATCGGTTAAATCGCGAATAATGGTTTCCACTTCTTTACCAACATAACCCACTTCGGTAAATTTGGTCGCTTCCACTTTAATAAATGGTGCGTTGGCAAGCTTGGCGAGACGACGAGCAATTTCCGTTTTTCCCACCCCAGTTGGACCAATCATCAAAATGTTTTTCGGCGTTACTTCGGCGCGCAAGCTCTCTTCGAGCTGCATGCGACGCCAGCGGTTACGCAGCGCAATCGCCACCGAACGTTTGGCTTTATCTTGACCAATAATATGGCGATTTAATTCGTGAACAATTTCACGTGGAGTCATTTCAGACATCAGATTTTCCTTAATTCTTTACCCTAACACTGTCTTTATTTTTCGGTGGTCACTGTTTGTTGCAGTAGCAATTCCGCCGGTATTTCTAGTTCTTCGATAGTGTGGAAATGGTTGGTAAACACGCAAATGTCGCCCGCAATTTTCAGTGCTTTTTCAGCGATTTCACGTGCATCTAAATCGGTATTTTCTAATAATGCGGTCGCCGCAGCTTGGGCAAAATTACCACCCGAACCGATAGCAATCAGGTCGTTTTCTGGTTGAACGACGTCACCATTGCCCGTAATAATGAGCGATGCAGTTTCATCAGCCACCGCTAAAATCGCTTCTAGCTTACGCAGTGCTCGGTCACTACGCCAATCTTTTGCCAGCTCAACCGCGGCCTTAGTCAGATGACCTTGATGCATTTGCAGCTTACTTTCAAAGCGCTCAAACAAGGTAAACGCATCGGCTGTGCCACCTGCAAACCCTGCCAAGACTTGATTATTGTACAGACGGCGAACCTTGCGCGCGTTGCCTTTCATTACGGTATTACCGAGCGATACTTGTCCGTCACCGGCGATGACAACTTTATTATTACGACGTACAGAGACGATGGTAGTCACGACAGGACCTCTTATTTGTTTTCACGATGGAGTTAGCAAATATATGAGGATGGTTGGGGAAGATTTCAAGTCACAAAAAACACTCACCGCGAATCGATTGGATGCGGTGAGTGATCGCTCTTATTGTGGTTCAGTCCAAATGGCGCACGGCTCAATTTTAGCGCGTTGTAATTTATGCTCGTCACGCTGCGCATCACGCTTATATTTGTATGGCCCTAATACCACGCGATACCAACTGCTGCCTTCCGTTTTTCGGATTTCACTTTTTAAACCCTGAAACGCGATATCAAGTTTACGGCTTTCAGCCTGTGCCGAGGTTTTGTACGCCCCACACTGCATGATATAAGGGATTTCAGACACTTTTTGTTCTTTGGCTACCACTTCTACTTCACGTTTCGGCAAGCTATCCACGTAATCCCATTTTTCCTCTGGGGGCGGTGGGATCACTTTCTCTGGCTTAGGTTTTGCGACTGGTTTTGTAGGAACCACAACCGCTTGAGGCGGCTCAGGATCACGGCTGAGTAAGAACAGCCCATAACCAAAACCGGAAACGAGCAACAGTGCCAATAAGCCACTACGCCAAGGTTTACGACGTGGAGCTGTTTTTTTCGGGGTAGGCTTTTTCGGACTACGACCGCGCCTTACATAATCTTTATTAGCCACAGAGAATTCAAAAGTTGATGGTTTGTGCCAATGTTAATGCAGTTTCCAACGACTTAATAGTGTTGAAAGAGTTGCAGCGCATCAAAAATGCGCTGCATGTGGTTAGCTCAAGCGAGGAGGCGCTGCGCTTTCTCGAATCACTAACTTGGTTTCTAATAGTCGAGAACCTGCGCCGACCTCTTGACCGCGAAGAAGATCGAGCATCATGAGCATCGCTTGACGCCCTATCTCATAGCGCGGCTGTGAGATGGTCGTTAACGGTGGATCGCAGTAGAGCGCAAATTGAATATCATCAAATCCCACCACTGAAATATCTTGTGGAACGCGCAAACCCAATTTTTTGGCTTCCTTAATGACACCGATCGCCATACTGTCATTATGACTAAAAATGGCTGTGGGTGGCTCAGATAACGCCAATAATTGGCGCAGTGCTTTAGCCCCAGCTTCAAAAGTAAAATCACCATAAGTGCAATAATTAGGGTTCATGGTAATTCCTGCGCGGCGTAAAGCTTGTTGATAACCTTGATGGCGGAACTTACACAGCGTGGCCTCTGCTGGCCCCGATATTTGCGCGATGCGTTTGTGCCCGAGCTGCGTCAAATAGTTCACCGCTTCAAACGCTGAAGTAAGGTTATCAATATGTACCGTCGGCAACTCAAGTTCTGGCGCAAATTCACATGCCATGACCATAGGTGGCAGGTTTTTTTGCTCCGGCTTACTAACATCAAACGGCAAATCAGTTCCCAGCAACAACATGCCATCGGCCTGCTTAGTAAATACGAGGTTAACTAACGAACTTTCTCGCTTTTTCTGCTGACCACTATCACCCAACAGTACTAAATAACCATGTTCCATCGCCGCATCTTCGATACCACGAATGATCTCTGTGAAGTAAGGGTCACAAATATCAGGCACGATAGCGACAATGGTTTTAGATTCATTACGGCGTAAGTTGCGAGCGAGAGAATTTGGTGAGTAACCAGCTTCCAAAACAGCATCTTCGACACGCTTTCGCGTTGAAGATGATACTTTTTCAGGGTTCATCAACGCCCTAGATACTGTGGCGGTTGATACACCTGCAAGCTGGGCAACATCCTTCATTGTCGCCATAGAAATTAACCTCTTTAAAAGTTGTTACTGGGCTGAAATCACCCGTTGTTATGTTTATAAAATCCGGTTGTAAAATCTGGTTATCCATTTTGAACGCTGAGCTGTTATTCACAGCGGATATATGAGTGATAGTCTATTCATTTCCACCCAGAAAGTTACGGTCAGATTAACAAATTTTACATAATAAGCGTGAAGCCACTCACATTAGAGAGGATTAAATAGGCTGACAAAAATAACAATAACCATTTTAGCACTCGATTGCTTCAATATGTTACATCTCATTTCATCGAAAACGCTACGGAGGTTTAACTGAGATCTTGCGGTTCAATATCTAACGACCAGCGAATTTTCTTGGCTAATGGTAACAGTCCAATCGCAGGCTTAGCACTCATCAATAGTTTTTGCATTTTGGAGCGATGCTGAGTTTGCAGTAATAACTGCCAGCGATATTTGCCCGCTCTTTTCGCCAATGGGGCTGGGGTTGGCCCTAATACTAAGCACGAATCATCAAATAACGGATGCGCTTCTAACGTATGCCTAATTTGGCGTAAAAACTCTTCCACCATCGAAGCTTGATTGGATTCCGCTTTAAACAGTGTGAGATAGGTGTAAGGTGGCAACATCGCTATTTTCCGCTCTTCTAACGCGGTTTCTGCAAAATGACGATAATCCTTTTGCAACAATGCTTGCAGCAAACTGTGTTCCGGGTGATGCGTTTGTAAAATCACTTCGCCGGGTTTACTAGCGCGCCCTGCTCGACCTGCCACTTGAGTAAATAGCTGCGCCAAGCGTTCGGCGGCGCGAAAATCACTGCTGTATAGCGAACCATCCACATCCAATAACGCTACTAAAGTCACATCGGGAAAATGGTGCCCTTTAGCGAGCATCTGCGTGCCAATTAAAATCTGATACTCACCTTGGCGAATCGATGATAACGCACTTTCTAAACTGCCTTTACGACGCGTACTATCGCGATCAATACGCACCGTTTTATATTCGGGGAAAAGCTGCGCCAGTTGCGCTTCAAGTTGCTCGGTACCTACCCCAACCGTAACCAACTGAGTGGAACCACAACCTTGACACTGATGAACCACCGGACGTTGCGAGCCACAATGGTGACAACGCATGTCACTGCTATATTGGTGAAAGGTATAGTACGCATCGCAACGTTTACACTCGGCAATCCAACCGCATTCATGGCACATCAGCGCGGGCGAGAAGCCGCGGCGATTGAGAAACAGCATCACTTGGTTACCTGCGCTGAGGTGTTTTCTCATCTCAGCAATCAGCGGCGCTGATAAACCACTCTCTAAAAACAGGCCTTTCACATCCAACACCTTGTTTTTAGTGGGAACCGCTACGCCCGCACGCTGAGTTAAGCTTAAGTGATGATATTTGCCGCTCAATGCATTATGCAACGTTTCTAATGCTGGAGTGGCAGAACCAAGCACAATCGGGATCTGCTCAAGGTTTGCACGCATTACCGCAACATCTCTTGCATGGTAGCGTAGGCTATCTTGCTGTTTATACGAAGCGTCGTGCTCTTCATCAACAATGATGATACCTAGGTCTGCAAAAGGCGTTAGCAGCGCTGAGCGAGTACCAATGATAATGCCCGCAATATTATCACGCGCCGCTAACCACGCGTTGAGGCGCTCGGTTTCATTGAGCCCCGAGTGGACCACGGCAACTGGCACATTAAATCGCTTACGAAAGCGGTTAATGGTTTGTGGTGTTAGACCAATCTCAGGCACCAGTACCAATGCCTGACGTCCTTTTTCTAAAACGGGCTTGATTAAGTTTAGATAAACTTCGGTTTTCCCTGAACCGGTGACTCCTTCAAGTAAATAGCATGCGAAATGGCGATGGCTATTAATTGAAGCAATCGCGATCGCTTGTTCTTGGTTGAGCTTGGGCTTTTCCACATCCGCTTCAACATTTTGCGGCCAAGCCGTCAGTGTCGGCCGTTTTTCCAGTGATTCTATCCAGCCTTTCTCTTGTAAGGTTTTGAGTACGCTGCTACCTACCTCTTCATCAATAAACAGTTGATGGGGCACAGCGCCAGACTCAAGCATCGTCATCACTTTGGCTTGCTTTACCGCTCGCCCGAATCCTTGCATGAGTTGATCGCGCCCACTGGGCGTCAGTTGCCACTCCACTAAGGTCGAAAAATCGGCCGCTTTCCCTTTGCGTAATGCGCCAGGCAATGCATTAAATAACGTGTCGCCTAATGGGTATTGATAAAATTGGCTACACCATAACAGCAATTGATAGAGTTTCTCTGGCCAGACTGGCTGGCTATCGAGCACCACTTTTAGCGGCTTTAATTGATCGACTGAAAACTCAGACTCACTGACTATAGCGGTGACGATACCCACCAGAGTTTGCCGACCAAATGGCACCGACACTCGTCCACCAACAATCGGAAACAGATGACTTGGGATCTGATAATCAAACTGCTTATCCAATGGGACAGGTAAGGCAACGCGTGCAATGGTGGGGCGCATAATCGACCGTTCGTTCTACAAAAAATGTGAAAAGACAGTCTACTGGATGCGTCACCGAAATTCGAGCTTCGTCATTGGACAAAAATGTGGCGAAAATAGCGGCGAAATGGCTTGATCCACTGAAGAGGATTCATTAATATATCGCGCCTTGATGATATGGCTTCTTGCTTGATGTTAAGCAGTCAGCGGTATCAACATTTTTTTATTAACTACGTGTGGTGTCCGGCATAGATTCGGATAGCGACGCGGCCCAATTTGAGGTTATCCCATGAAAGCTGGTATCCATCCAGAGTACAAAGCAGTTAGCGCGACTTGTTCTTGCGGCAACTCTTTCGAGTTCAGCTCAACGCTAGGCAAAGATTCTATCCACCTAGACGTGTGTGACAAATGTCACCCATTCTACACTGGTAAGCAACGTATCGTTGATACTGGCGGCCGTGTAGATCGCTTCAACAAGCGTTTCGGTGCTCTTTCTAGCAAATAGTCTCTTTTTTGCTAGAAAATTAAAAAAGGATGCTTCGGCATCCTTTTTTGTTGGCATTTTTTGTATAGTTGTCAGTACGCACTGGTCTTATCTGCGACATTTTCTCCATTTTTTGATGAAGCACGTCAGGTTCCCGCCTAGGAAGTTTGAGCGACATCCATTAGAATTATGGACCTTTTCCAATCCAACACGAGCACTTATACCTATGTCTGATGACACTCACCAAGAATTAACGGCAGAAGAACAATTTCGCCAACGCGCACTCGATTACCATGCTTACCCAACCGCGGGTAAAATTGCCATTTCACTAACTAAGCCTGCCGACTCGGCTGAAGACCTTGCTTTAGCTTACAGCCCGGGCGTCGCTGAACCGGTTCGTGAAATCGCACAGAACATCGACAACGTTTATAAATACACTGCGAAAGGCAACACCGTCGCTGTGATCTCAAACGGCACGGCTATTCTTGGTTTAGGTAACTTAGGTCCGATGGCTTCCAAGCCCGTCATGGAAGGAAAAGCGCTACTGTTCAAACGCTTTGCTGGGCTTGATTCAATTGATATTGAAGTAAAACACCGCACAATCGATGAATTTGTCGATACGGTTGCCAACATCGCCGACACCTTTGGCGGCATCAACTTAGAAGATATCAAAGCACCAGATTGCTTTGAGATTGAACGCCGTTTGATCGAGCGCTGTAATGTGCCTGTTTTCCATGACGATCAACACGGCACTGCGATTGTTACCGCAGCTGGCATGCTCAATGCGATTGAACTACAAGGCAAGAAACTCAACGAATGCACTATCGTCTGTCTTGGCGCTGGCGCAGCAGCTACCGCTTGCATGGAACTACTGATTAAGTGCGGCGCAATGCGTGAAAAAATCTACATGCTTGATCGCAAAGGTGTGATTCATACTCGTCGCGATGACATCAATGAATATAAGCAGTTGTTTGCTAATAACACCGACAAACGCACACTGGAAGATGTGATTGAAGGCGCTGACTTATTCCTAGGTGTGTCAGGTCCCAACCTGCTGCCTGCCGAAGCGCTAAAATTAATGGCCGATAAACCGATCGTATTTGCTTGCTCAAACCCGGATCCGGAAATTAAACCGGAACTCGCACGCGCGGTACGTGACGATTTAATTCTCGGCACAGGCCGTAGCGATTATCCAAACCAAGTCAACAATGTGTTGTGCTTCCCATTTATTTTCCGTGGCGCTTTGGATGTCCGTGCTAGTGAAATTAATGACCAAATGAAGCTAGCCGCAGTTGAGGCGATACGTGAACTGGCTAAAGAAGAAGTGCCGGCTGAAGTGTTGAAAGCTGCAGGCGTAAAAGCGTTAAGTTTCGGCCCTGAATACATCATTCCAAAACCGATGGACCCACGCCTACTGCCTCGTGTTGCTAAAGCGGTTGCTCAAGCAGCGGTTGACTCTGGCGTCGCTCGAATCGAGATGCCTGTCAATTACATGCAAGAATAATCACAAGCTTGAGCGGCTAAATGCCTCGCTCGAAAAAAAACCGCTGACTTTCAGCGGTTTTTTTATATTCTGAGACACAGAGCCAAAGTCACAATGGCAACTTACCCAGTATCCTCTCTATTTTATCTCGTTGTACCGCAATTACGCGCTACACTTCTTCATCATCATACGCTTCAAATTCAATACCCATGGCGGTCATTAATGCTTTTGCTTCCGTCGGAATATCGTCTGGACGATCTTTTCTCAAATCTTCGTCGGTCGGTAAAGGTTGACCGGTATAAGCATGCAAGAAGGCTTCACACAGCAGCTCACTGTTCGTTGCGTGGCGTAAGTTATTGATTTGACGGCGAGTGCGCTCATCAGTTAATACTTTCAACACTTTCAATGGGATTGAAACGGTGATTTTTTTGACTTGCTCACTCTTCTTCCCATGTTCAGCATATGGGCTAATGTATTCCCCATTCCAGTCTGCCATTGCGCACCTTCGTTATCGTAATTGGTCGTTAAAAATTTGAAAGTTGGATTTTAGCGGGATTTACCGCCACAAGCAAAGACATATAGACGTCTAGATATATTGACGTCTTCTTTTGAGTTCAGTAAAGTGTGCCATTATCGACAAAGAGATACCCGAAATACTTGAAATTTCAGCAGAGCGGCAAGTCAAGGCAGCCAGACTATGTGATTGAAGTAGGTGAACCTAGCCAACATCGCAGCAACTTCAAGTTAGAAAGGGGATAGCAATCTCACGCACTATCGGATATAGCTAATACTCGAGACAATGGACGTTGCCCTTTCGTTGTCCCCAGATAAAGCAGGAACCCCTCAATAAAAGTCAGTTTATTGAGTTTAATTAAGTAAGGAAACCGTCATGACCACTCGCAAGCCAGCCACCATCGCCGTTAGAACCGGTATTGAATCCGACTCTCAATATCATGCTGTTGTGCCTCCAATTTATCTTTCGACAAATTATAGCTTTCCTGCGTTTGGTGAAGTGCCTAAATACGATTACACACGCTCTGGCAACCCAAATCGAGGTCTGCTCGAAAAAGCGTTGTTTGAACTCGAATCGGGTCAAGGCGCAGTGGTGACTAACTGTGGCACTTCGGCGCTGAATCTATGGGTTTCCGCCTTTTTAAGTCCTGACGATCTGATTGTGGCCCCGCATGACTGTTACGGTGGCACATATCGACTGTTTAATACACGCGCCAAAAAAGGCGATTTTAAGACACTCTTTATTGATCAATCCGATCCAAACGCTTTGCAGGCCGCTTTGGCGAAAAAACCCAAATTGGTACTCATTGAAACCCCATCCAACCCATTGGTTCGCGTGGTAGATATTGCTGATATTTGCCAACAAGCACACGCCGTCGGTGCATTAGTGGCGGTTGACAACACCTTCTTAACGCCAGTTTTCCAAAAACCATTAGAGTTGGGCGCAGATTTTGTCATCCACTCCACCACCAAATTCATCAACGGCCACTCCGATGTGATTGGCGGAGTTGTTATCACCAAAACAGAGCAGCACGCTGAAGAGCTAGCATGGTGGGGCAACTGCCTTGGCTCAACGGGAACCCCTTTTGATAGCTATATGACGCTGCGTGGCATTCGTACCTTAGGCGCAAGAATGCGCGTCCATGAGGAAAGCTCACGTGCCATTTTGGACTATCTGCAAAGCGAAGCCTTAGTAAAGGTCATTTATCACCCGAGTTTGCCAGAGCATCCTGGCCATGAGATTGCGAAAAAGCAGCAATCTGGCTTTGGCTCTATGCTCAGTTTTGAGTTTGCGGGCAGCTTTGAACAGCTCAAATATTTTGTCTCTCAGTTAACATTATTCTCACTGGCAGAATCATTAGGAGGTGTGGAGAGCTTAATCTGCCACCCCGCTTCGATGACTCACCGAGCGATGGGCGAAGAAGCGTTGGCCGAAGCCGGTGTTTCACAGCAGCTATTACGCCTATCGGTCGGCTTAGAAGATGCCCAAGATTTGATTGACGATCTCGTGCAAGCCTTTGCTAAAGCGAAGGAGGCCTATTAATGACTGCCCTACGTCAATTGCACAAGTTTGGCGGTAGCAGCCTTGCCGATCCTGAATGCTACAAACGGGTCGTTAATATCTTAAAAGAGTATTCTCAAGCTGATGATTTGGTGGTAGTTTCTGCCGCAGGAAAAACCACCAATCGTTTAATCGAATTTCTCGACGCTCTCAATAAAGATGGCCGAGTGGCTCATGAGAACTTGCAATCGGTCCGTCAGTACCAAATCGATTTAATCAACGCGCTGCTCGATGAAGATGCAGCGCAACCGCTCATCACTTTACTCACCAACGAAATTCGCACCTTGGGTCAGCTTTGCGCGCCCCTATCGCCAGCTCAACAAGCGGCGGTACTTGGCCATGGTGAAGTGTGGTCATCACGCTTATTGGCGGCGTTACTCAATCAACATAACCTTGCGGCTGTGGCACAAGACGCCCGCGAATTTCTTCGCGCGCAAGCAGGCACACAACCGGAAGTGGATCGCGCTCGCTCCTACCCTTTGCTGAAAGAAATTTTGGCACAACACGCGCATCACCGAGTGATCATCACAGGCTTTATGGCTCGCAGTGAACAAGGTGATACTGTGCTACTTGGGCGCAATGGTTCCGATTACTCCGCCACTATGATCGGCGCACTTGCGGAAGTAAACCGAGTAACGATTTGGAGTGATGTGGCCGGTGTTTATAGCGCCGACCCGCGCATTGTTAGTGATGCCTGTTTACTGCCGCTACTGCGTTTGGACGAAACCAACGAGTTAGCGCGCCTTGCCGCCCCAGTATTGCACAGCCGAACTTTGCAGCCCGTGGCGCAAAGCACCATGGATTTGCACTTGCGCTGCAGTTATCAACCCGAAGCAGGATCGACTCGTATTGAGCGTGTATTGGCATCGGGACGCGGTGCCAAAATCATTACTTCACTTGATGATGTGCTGTTGATTGAGCTTAATTTTGCTCACGGGCATGACTTCCAGCGCCTACAAAACGATGTGCTACGCAGCTTGCGTCGTGCTCAACTCGAACCGCTAGCTTTCGATACTCAAGCCGATCAACACCAACTGCGCCTTGCCTATACTGCTGAGATTTCAGGTGGAGCCCTAGCTCATCTGCAAGATGCTGCTTTTGAAGCGGAGATTAAACTCAAAGAAGGCTTTTCGTTAGTGGGTGCCGTGGGTGCGGGAGTGACGAAAAACCCCAATCACTGCTATGGCTTTTATCAACAGCTACGTTCATCACCGATCGAGTTTATCTGTGAAGCCGAATCTGGGCTGAGTTTAGTCGCGGTACTGCGTAAAACGCCGATCACCCCCTTAGTGGTGGGTATGCATAACCAACTATTTCAGGCGCAAAAACGGGTCGCACTGGCACTGTGTGGCAAAGGCAACATTGGTTCGAGTTGGTTAAAACTTTTTGCTGAACAAAAATCAGAGTTAGAAAAACGCCATGGCATGAACTTCGAGTTGGTCGCGGTGGTCGATAGCCAAACCTATTGGTTTGATGAGCAAGGGATTGATGCAGCATCGGTTTTAAAGCATTTTGACGATGAAGCGATTGCCAGTGAAGGAATGGCTTGGCTACAACGATTAAGCAATATTCAAGGATATGACGAAGCGGTTGTGCTCGATGTAACCGCAAGCAAAGAACTGGCTGATCACTATCTCAGCATTGCTGAAAATGGGATGCACCTCATCTCAGCGAATAAAGTCGCGGGCTCTTCCTCTAGCGTCGATTACCACCAAATAAAAGAAGCGTTCGCGAAAATTAGCCGCCATTGGCTCTACAACGCGACGGTTGGCGCAGGTTTACCCATTAACCACACGGTACGTGATTTGCGTGAAAGCGGCGATGAAATCGTCGCCCTCTCTGGTATTTTCTCTGGTACTTTATCTTGGTTATTTCAGCAATTCGACGGCTCAATACCGTTTAGCGAACTGGTCGATTTAGCATGGCAACAAGGACTTACCGAGCCTGATCCGCGTAGCGATCTGGATGGTTCAGACGTAATGCGCAAACTGGTGATCCTAGCCCGTGAAGCAGGGTTACAGATCGAACCGGAAAATGTCAGAGTTGAATCACTGGTTCCTGATGAGCTCAAGCACCTCTCATTGGATGACTTTTTAGACAAAGGCCAACTACTGAGTGAAAAATTAGCAGAGAGACTAACCAAAGCACAACGTGAAGATAAAGTGCTACGCTATGTCGCAAGGCTTGAGAAAAATGGCAAAGCAACGGTGGGGGTTGAAGCTTTAGAGCGTGAACACGCTTTGGCTAACCTTTTACCTTGTGACAACATTTTTGCTATCGAGAGTAAATGGTATCGCGATAACCCGTTAGTGATTCGTGGCCCGGGCGCAGGTAGAGAAGTAACAGCAGGAGCTATCCAATCGGACCTCAACTTGCTGTCAAGCTTGCTGTAACACTCCAGCTTATTCCAGATTAAGGGGCCACTAGGCTCCTTAATTTAACTGCGAAAGGATGATATTAGGTCATGCATACCGAGGTTGAGCATGACTTGAAGGTCACTCACAATCAACATGAATAATATTCATAATTACAGTGTTGACATTAAATGCTATTCAATACATTCTGTGGACATATAGACGTCTAAACGTCAACTTAAGGAATAGTAGATTGGCGGAAGAACGCCACAGGGAGAAATAAAATGGGATACACGCACGCCGGTCATATTGATGCACTCAACCAGAACGTGGCTGAGCTATCAGATAATATCAATGTCTCATTTGAGTTTTTTCCACCCAGCTCAGCGCAAATGGAAGAGACATTGTGGAATTCCGTTCACCGTTTAAAAACCCTACAACCTAAATTTGTTTCTGTGACTTACGGAGCAAACTCTGGCGAGCGCGACCGCACTCATTCGATCATTAAAGAGATTAAAGATCAAACTGGCCTTATTGCAGCACCGCACCTCACTTGCATTGATGCCTCTCGCGATGAGTTGATTCAGATTGCCGATGACTACTGGCACAACGGCATCCAGAACATAGTTGCGCTGCGTGGCGATATTCCCGCTGGTGGCGGCAAACCAGAAATGTATGCTTCCGACTTAGTGACTCTACTCAAATCTCGCCATGATTTTGATATTTCTGTCGCGGCATTTCCAGAAGTCCACCCTGAAGCGAAAAGCGCGCAATCCGATCTGGTCAATCTAAAGCGCAAAATTGATGCAGGTGCAAACCGCGCTATTACTCAATTCTTTTTTGATGTTGAAAGCTACTTACGATTTCGCGACCGCTGCGTAGCCGCTGGTATTGATGCTGAAATTGTACCGGGCATTCTACCGGTATCAAACTTTAAACAAGCCTCTCGCTTTGCCGCGCAAAACAACGTTAAAGTCCCCGGATGGATGGCGAAACAATTTAATGGATTAGATGATGACCCAACCACACGCCAGCTCGTGGGTGCAAGCCAAGCCATTGACATGGTACGCATTTTAAGCCGTGAAGGCGTCAAAGACTTCCATTTCTATACGCTCAATCGCGCTGAAATGACCTACGCATTGTGCCATACGTTGGGCGTAAGACCGAAAGCATAAACTTTCTCTACACTCATAACGCTATTATTGGTAAATGTTGCTCGTGATAAAACGCGATGATTGATTAAAAGTAACGCCGACTTGATGTCGGCGTTGTGGTATCACTTAAGCGAGCAGATTATTCCACGTCGTCCATTTTACCAAGTAAGCTACGAATACGATCTTGCCATGCACTCTGCTCTTGCTCCATTTGTTGCGCTTTTTGCTCAAGCTCTTCACGCGCTACTTTTAGCTCATTCGCTTCATTCACGAGCTGCTGTTTCTCTTCTTTAAGCTCTTCCACTTCCATTTGTAGAAGTGCGATGGTGTCAACTGCGGTTTGAATTTTTGCTTCTAGTAGTTCTAATACTTCAAAAGACATGGTGCATACCCTTAGTTATTCGGTTGAGGTGAACAAAATTTCACTTATTGGTTCATTCTACTCAGCACAGCGCTCAGAAACACTCACTATATGCAAATTTTCTCGCTATTTGGCTAAAAAATCGGCTCAACTTAACCGTCAACTCACTTAAGCGCCAAGCCTAGGCCGAAAAACACTTTATCTGGCCATGGATTTGCTCAATTTGAGGCTTAGCTTTGATCAAGTGCAACCCTTGTGAACTAAAAAAGCAAACGTTTACTATTTGATATGCTAAAATTCCCGCCGAAATTTCCTATTCCCTTTTCTTTGGAGCTAGCATGAAACGCGATTTAGCAATGGCATTCTCTCGAGTCACTGAAGGTGCCGCACTGGCAGGTTACAAATGGCTTGGCCGAGGCGATAAAAATGCGGCCGATGGCGCAGCGGTAGAAGTCATGCGCAACCTACTCAATAAAACCGACATCCAAGGTGAAATTGTAATCGGTGAAGGCGAAATTGACGATGCTCCAATGCTCTACATTGGCGAGCTTGTTGGCCTTGGTGGCGATGCGGTTGATATCGCAGTGGATCCTATTGAAGGTACGCGCATGACGGCAATGGGCCAGTCAAACGCATTGGCTGTTTTGGCGGCTGGCGAAAAAGGCAGCTTCCTTAAAGCACCTGATATGTACATGGAAAAATTGGTGGTTGGCCCCGGCGCTAAAGGGTGCATTGACCTCAATAAGCCTTTAAAAGAGAATTTAGAAAATATCGCCGCCGCGCTGAATAAACCATTAGACACTCTAGTGGTGATCACCTTAGCGAAACCTCGCCATGATGCCACCATAGCGCAGATGCAAGAGATGGGTGTTCGCGTGTTTGCTGTGCCAGATGGCGATGTCGCCGCCTCGATCCTAACTTGCATGCCTGATAGTGAAGTCGACGTGATGTACTGCATAGGCGGTGCACCTGAAGGAGTGGTTTCAGCCGCGGTCATCCGAGCTCTAGATGGTGATATGCATGGCCGTCTACTACCACGTCATGAAGTCAAAGGCGATACGGAAGAAAACCGTATTTATGGTGCAAAAGAGTTAGCACGCTGCGCGGAAATGGGTGTCGAAGCTGGCGTAGTGCTGAAAATGGAAGAGATGGCCCGCAGTGATAACGTCATTTTCTCAGCTACTGGTATCACCAAAGGGGATCTGCTGGAAGGTATTACCCGCAAAGGCAACATCGCCACCACAGAAACGCTATTAATTCGTGGCCGCTGTCGTACCATTCGCCGTATTAAATCAATTCACTACTTAGAGCGCAAAGACCCAGAAGTGCGCGCGATCATTTTGTAATCCGCTAGTGCTTTGCTGTTTTATTTTAACGACAAAGCATAGAGAGACAAAAAAGACCGCAATGCGGTAATGCCGTTCACTTAAGAGTGAACGGCATTTTTGTTGTCATCCCTAAACCACCGCCTTGGGCGGTGGTGATTCAACCTTGGGGCTATTGCCCGAAGGAGTGCCCATGCTAGAAGTAAACCTCTTATTCACCACAAGTAAGAGGAAACTAAAAACATGGGCGATTATAGAAGTTCATCACATGTATATTGGCGTTGCAAATACCACATAGTTTGGACACCGAAATACAGATTTAAGATCTTGAAAGGGAATGTAGGTAAAGAGCTTTATCGCTCAATCTATATTTTGTGCAATATGAAAGATTGTGAAGTCTTGGAATTAAATGTTCAGCCGGATC